>NZ_JBSOQX010000002.1:0-226921 GCF_053819265.1 Lacticaseibacillus sp. 30 | reverse complement strand
CATTTTTCTCATTAATCGTCATGCCCAACGTGTTGCGTGACGGCCCACATTAAGAAACGGTCCCAGTATTCCTCAAAGCAAGGAGTAATGGGACCGCTTTTTCTATAGTCTCATTGAGTCAGTTGACCCAACTTCATTGAGCCTCGTTTTGAAGACATTCTCGTTACCTGTAATCTTGACTGCACCACCATGAAATCTCTAGTCAAAAGACGATCTTTTCCGGTAAGGAGTTGACTCACTAGGTCAGCATGCCAAACATTCATCGTTGCATTAGCACGACAATAAAATATCCCGTCTGTCATATTTGGAATGATCACCGGTCTAGTGCCCACATATAGTTGATCTAGATTTTCCAAGATATCCCCGATGGCATTAACATTGTAATCTGGAATATCCGGAAGAATCCCTTTTGCAAGTTTCCCTGCGCCACTTGTTCCCATCAGTGCACCCGAATCATGATTAATGCCTAGCGCATGACCCATCTCGTGGCTTATTGTTGCTACAGCTTGAACAAAACCCTCCTGAGAACTAGCATCGTCAAGTGTGCCATTGCCAATTTTAATTATGTTTTGCCAACCTTCATGAACAATACCATTGTAACCAGTTTCGGCAACAACGCCATTAGGCAGATTTGTGGACTTTATGACAACATCGGCATCAGCCTTTGCCACTTGAGCCTTTTGATAGCTCATAATTAAATTCATGCCAACTGCTCTATTCCAGTGAGCTGCTGCTGCTGTTATCACGTCTTTTTGTTTAATAGCGTCATCATCATAAATCATAGTGCCATGTTTGTTAATGGTTGTTATGGATGAAAGCTTACTTGGTCTTGCATTTTCCGGTTCGTTTTTAAAAATATTTAAACCGTTGGTGAACTTAACTTTGGCATCTACTTGTTTTGCGTTATTAAACAAGGTCATGCTCGTCACAATCGTTAATACCGTTAAAAAGATTCTCCAGCTTTTTCTCATAGTCTCACCCCTTTGCTCCCCGGGTATTTATATATTAACTGTACGCTATTTCGCTTAATGCCGGTAGTGGCTCATGATTACCGAATCATTTTCTTGCGAGTTACTATTCTTCGCTTTTTAACCTAACAACGCAATGATGACGGATCGAGGCTAAAGGATCTGTTATGTAATGCTCTTGCTGACAAATCGTTAATCCGAATGACTTTTATTGAAGTATTTGCTGATGAAGCAATGCCTAAATTGAAACTCTTCAGAATAAGAATCACTTTATCAGCAGCCACAAAAAAAGTTTGACCTAATTGATTACAATCAACGTACCTTTAAGTCAACCTGTTATTAAGTTTGATTACTTAGTGGCTGTTTAATTTCTTCTTCTGTCATCACGCTGATCGCCACTTGTCTTTGATTTATTGGCATGAGTGTACCACTGATCAAACGCAATAACGATTGTTTTTTAGCTTTTAATGCATGGAGATTGGATGTACGGTCGGTCGATGGCCCAGCCTGAAAGTAGCCGTACGAATTGCTTGGTGTGAAGTTTGCGGACCTCATCTTGATTCAGTGGCCATTGTAGGCGACCATCTTCAATGCGTTTGTAAAGCAAGATAAAGCCGTCACCGTCCCAATAAAGCGCCTTGAAACGATCCTTGCGCGTTCCGCAGAACAAGTACAGTGCTTTGTTATAAGGATCAAGTTCAAATTGGTGTGTCACCACATTCGCCAACCCGTCAATACCACGGCGCAGATCGGTTTTGCCGCAAACAATGTAAATGCCATGTAACTGGCGCATATCAATGAGCATCAGGGAACACCGCCTTCAGGAGGGCATCAAGAATATAGCCCTGAATGTGGTTGTAAATAACGACCGTTTCACGGTTGTTAACCCGGATTTGGAGGGTCTTAGACGCTGGCAGTGGCTGCCGTGATGGGCTTTCCTGATCGAGTTTAACTTGAACAATATCTGGATTTTCTGACATAGAAAACACCTCACCATATTTGATGAGGCTAGTTTAGTACTGTGATTAGAGTTTGGGAATCCGTGCTGTTATTGAGTGCTTACTATACGACGCGAAGCGGTTTGCGTCTCTTTGGTGCAAAAAAGCCTCGATTTCTCGAGACTCTCTGTCGATATTCAACTTTCACTTTTTAGTTATCGGCATTAAAAAGGTGGTCTAGGAAGGAAGTTCAGATAATTTTTCCTTCTCTATCAATTTTAATAAATCACTAGGTGTTACATTTTTTTCTACCATTTTTCTTTTTGCATAATCCCTCCACGAAATATCATTGCGTTCTGATAGTTCCGTAATCAGTTCAGCCATAGTATTAGTAGCGCTTACAGCAAACTTGTATAATGCATCTTGGTTTAGGTAATAGATATTGTCCGCAAAAGTTCGTGCATCACTTTTTAATTTTGTTTGATTTGAAATAAATACAGTAATGATGCTTGTGTCTTTACCGATGCCAGGTATATTATTTTTCATAAGCCACTCCTTATGGCCAGCGGCTTGTCTGACATACTTTGTAGGTATATGTTCCGTTATGATCTTACATTCCGAAACAACAACTTTTGTATCATCAATGAACCACCATGGGTCTGGAGCAGAGTCTTGAACTGTGTTTTCTGATCTATATCCTAATAAACGTCCTAATTCTTGAAAACCTTGTTCAAAAATTTTACCGTTTTTCCCATTTGATTTTGAGTCAGGTTCCACTTTTAATTTTTCAAGCGTCTTAGTGACATCTTTTCTATACTTTAACTTTGTTTTTTTCAAATTACCGGAAAAAAGAGAAGTTTCAATATTTTCAAATAATAATGACAAAGAATCATCCAAAAAATTTGACTCATTAGCATTTGTTGATTCACTAAATTCTGGAACTATTACTTTGCCAAACCATGGCGTGTACTGAGAGGCCGAATGCATTTCAGCTATACATCTAATGCATTTTTTCTTGTCAATAGGATCTTGTGTTTTCTGAAAAATTTCGTATGCTGAATATGCTGCGAGGTATAACCAAAACGCACGATATCCTAATAATTTTATGTCGTCAGACAGTTCATGAACAGCTTTTTCTGCGTTAACAAAAGCTTCATCATAATTATTATTCCATAGGTCATAATTGCACTTTAATTCATACTTTGCAGACCTATTAAGCTTTTCTAAATAATCTGGTTGATTTTTATCGTCGTTAAGTAATGACAATTCTTCATTGATCTGTTTCTCAACTTTCTCAATTGCCGTCTTATTTCTGCTAGTCAATGACTCTATGACTTTTGATAAATTAACGCTTGGATTGTCACTGTTTTCTATATTACTTGATAGTTGAATCCCAGTATTAATTTCGGCCTGTATCATTTTAGGAAATGGACTAACTTTATTATGCGATTGTAATTGATTCTGCAAATCTGTCCCTAAAATAATTACAACTGAATAATCTTGTTCAGATCGTGAAGCACGTCCTATTGCTTGAATAATTCTTGTTTGTATTTGTTCTCTGTATAAAATTCGTGCATTAATTCTTGAGGATAAGAATCTTTCTTGTAGGTTTGTAGCCAAAGCAATGTCAGATAATACAAGTAAATGAGATAAATCTTCTTCAAAATCTAAGCCATCGTACCTATTTGACAGTACAATGATACCATCTTCTGAATTGTAAAAATCCTGAATATGAGAAATATCAAACTTTTTAAAGCTATTTGGTAATAAAGCATTGAATAAATCACGATCTCTATTATTCTTAGTAAGAATAACGGCCTTTGTTTTTATAGGAATTACCTCGGTTAATAAGTTTGCGTACTTCTCAATTTGATTTTCATTCTGATTATTAA
This sequence comes from Lacticaseibacillus sp. 30, assembly GCF_053819265.1. NCBI lineage: Bacteria > Bacillati > Bacillota > Bacilli > Lactobacillales > Lactobacillaceae > Lacticaseibacillus > Lacticaseibacillus sp. 30. The sequence continues at coordinate 223,123 of NZ_JBSOQX010000002.1, read as the reverse complement.
TAATCGGAAATAATAAGTAGTGTCTTCCACCTGTAGGTTCTCTGTTACTATCGAGTTTGATATAGTCTATTTTATCAGATACTCCTATTGTCCTAGAAGTTTGTTCAGTATGCCCGAATGTTGCCGATAAATAAATTCTTTGTTTGGTTTGTCTAATGTTTTCAAGTGTGAGAGTTGGAGAATAAAGAGGCTTTATTGTTATTGATTTTTTATCGTAGAAAAGGTTACATGCGCCTAAATGTTCTTTAATATTACTCCACGCATATTTCGAATCTTTTATCAAATCGCGATTTGACTCAACAATTTCTGATATTGCATTCCAAAATTTTTGTAACTCAAATAATGATACAGAATTGACTGAGTTTTCAACCTCTGGATCATCAACTAAAGATTTTTTAATCTCCGGACTACTTTCAGTAGTACTCAGCAGATCCATTATTTGGTCATATACGACGTTGACCTGTTCGTTACTACCCTCTCCGTCTAAGAATCGATTAATTGTAAAAGTCCATGGAGAGGCAATATAGTTGTCTGCGCCGTGAATATCATCGAATATAAAGGTATCAACGTCTGAAAAGAACGAATTATTGTTAAAGACAGAGCTATAATTCGTAACTGCGATTGCTTCATTTCTTAGAAAAACATGCATATCACTTGTTGAGTACTCGCTTTGAGTACCCGTAAATTTCAATACCCTGATACCATACTTTTTAATTGCCTGCGTACAAACCTGATCAACTAATATATTATTGGTGCAAACAAAGACAACTTGTTCACCCCTTTTTCTTCGTCTGTATTCGCCAATAATCAGACCAACTAGAGTTTTACCAGAACCTGTAGGTAATTCAATGGCAACATCTCGACGGTCCAAGTGTTTTGAAAAGTATTTCATGATAATTTCTGATTGATAGTCTAGCGGACCATTAATTCGTTTACCGGCTCGATATCCCTTTTTGTACATTTCGATTGGATCATCAAAGTCATCTGAACTATGACTGCTAAAATTAAAGAGTTCTTCCAATACAAGTCATCTCCAAGAATATTTAATATTAATAGAACCTATCATTCAATAAGTATACCAAATATACCAAATGTTTGCGATGTCAGAGAACTTTTGGTGGTATTCTAGAATAAATGGTTGATTCAATCGCCCGCTGTTTGAAGCCGGGTCGGTTGACCACCGTATACGGTCATTTTCTAAACGCTTCTAAAATAGAATAAAACCATCACCGTTCCAATAAAGTGCCTTGAAACGATCTTTTCGGGTTCCGTAAAACAAATAGGGATTTTGACAATAAGAATACAACCCCGAATTCAACTCCTTTTTTCATAATCCCACCTCTTATTTTTCACGCCTATACACAGTAACCGTAGCTTTTCATTTCAAAAACGTCAATTTTTTAGTGAATGGCTCCTGTAAAAAATCAAAAAACAGGTTAACGTAACTGAGCGCAATCATCGCCCCATTAAGTCAACCTGTTATTAAATCTCATTATCGAGAATATAAATGACTATTTCTTACTTCCCGGCTTCCCAACAGGCTTATTTGCCTGCAACTTTCCCGCCAAATCAAGAAGATAAGCACGCAACTCATCCTTCACTTCTGGATGGGTCAGGCCGTACTCGATGTTGGTCTTCACATAGCCAAACTTATTCCCAACGTCATAACGATCGCCGGTGAATTCATGGGCGAAGACACGCTGGGTTTGGTTCAATGTGTCGATGGCATCGGTGAGTTGAATTTCGTTACCCTTACCAGGTTTTTGATTTTCGAGAATATCAAAGATCTCTGGTGTCAACAAGTAACGGCCAATGATGGCCAAGTCACTTGGTGCATCGGCAACAGCTGGCTTTTCAACAAATTTCTTGACGTTGAAGAGTCCCTTTGAAACTTCTTTTTCAGGGTCAATAACGCCATAAGCTGAAACTTCGTCATGTGGCACTTTTTTAACGGCAAGGATGGATGCGTGGGTCTTATCGTATTCGTTAATCAGTTGCTTGGTCAATGGTACCTTGTCATGCATCAGGTCATCGCCGAGCATGACAACAAATGGTTCGTCGCCAACGAATGACTTCGCCAAACGAACGGCATCCCCAAGGCCGCGCGGATATGGCTGGCGAACGAAGAAGAGATTAACGCCGATGTCAGTAGTGGAGTGAACCAACTCCAACAAGGCATCTTTATGTTTTTCTTTCAAATTTTGTTCCAATTCAGGAGCAGAATCGAAATGGTCCTCAATAGAACGTTTTTGTTTACCCTCAACGATCAGAATGTCTTCAATCCCGCTGGCCTTAGCCTCTTCAACGATGAACTGAATGGTTGGTTTATCAACGATTGGTAACATCTCTTTGGCTAAAGCTTTAGTTGCTGGCAGAAAGCGGGTCCCAAGCCCGGCTGCCGGAATGACTGCTTTACGAACTTTCACGTGTACACAAGTCCCTTCTCTTACTAATTTGACTACCTACTATACTATACTAGAAACCGCTTGCGAAAAGTATTGGAAATCCTGAATTCTAACAAAGAATTCACATTTTCATCGCTGAAAATAAAAAACTCGATCACCATTAGCAATCGAGTTGTCTTTAATCATTAATTTCATGCACATTAAATTTCAGAGGCTCGATATGATGGTCGCGCCAAGCCGCAAGTAACGGTTTGATGGCTTGATGAGAATCAATCAAGACGATCCCACAATCGCCGCCACCGGCACCTGAAGATTTTGCCGCGCCGCCTGCTTGTTCAGCTAGTTCAACAAGTTGACGTAATGCTGGTGTTTGGATCGCAACCCCCGAGAAATGAGCTAATTCATCCAACAACTCACGGTTGCGGCGAATACCAGCTTGAATACTGCTCAACGAACGGTTGCGGAACCCATCAATTAATTTTTCTAAGGTTTCGCGGCTAGCTGTTAAGAAGTCACGGTAAAGTTGTGGCTTCTTCGCTTTGGCCAGCGTAATTTTGTCGACCAACTGAGAAGTTGAAGCTGGTGAACCTGTCCAGCCAACCAGCAATTGCATGTCAGCCGGAGCTGTGAGCAGCTCAATCGACAAGTCCGGCCAGTCAGTGTTAATCAGGTCGGCTAGTGACATCTGGTTTCGTGCTGCCGCCAACCACGCTTTATCAAACGAACGGTAGGCAATCCATCCCCCATAGACAGATGCTGCTATGTCACCTAAAGAGCCATTGCCCTGTACGTCTAGATGGGCAATGGCAGCCAGCTTGTAGATCTGATCCTTCGACATTTTCAAGTCGTAAAACTTGGCTAATGCCTTAATGGTGGCAACAGTCACCGCTGCTGAACTGCCTAGGCCATACTTCTTCCCATCCTTGGCGTCCAGCTGCGAATCAATATAGAGCTTATATAACGCGAGCGGTTTGTCTAACTCTCGAGCGTATTGTTCAGTCAATTTGATTGCCGAGAGAATGTAATGAAACGGATTATCCCGATTATCAAAGACCATCTCGTCGCCTTGACGCTGCCAATACAGCGAGTTTTCCTGATACTGCTCGGACACGATACTGCCGAAATGCTTCGTTGCCTCAACCGTGACGGTGACGAATTGATCTAACGCCACAATGATTGCGGGGAAGCCAGTTTCAACCACCGCGTATTCACCGGCAACATAAAGCTTGCCTGGCGCCTGCGCTGTTATCACACAATCAGAACCCTTCAATTTTTCATTTATATAGGACCCCAGAGGGAATCCGACTGTAAGTATAGCTGACCTTACGTCACAGTGACGTAAACCAACAAAAACCTTACTATTTCTAAAGAATCACCTTAATTATTTTAGCAGAGATTCAACTTTGTGCAATGGTTTCCGAATTTTCGATCATTTAGGGTTGTCAAATCGAAGGGTTCACCGATTTGTATAAGTGTAAGGCAAAAAAATGTCTTACGATGCCATGGCACCTTTTGATCCACCTAGTTGTATTTTAAAGACCGCGTGACCTGACTTCGGCCAAGTCTAGTCACACAGTTGCAATTGACGATGAAAAGCGCACGCAAGCGCTGAAAACAAGGAGGAAGTAACATGCCACGAACAATCAAAGCACAAGCCATTGTCTATACGATGATCGACCCAGAGAAGGAGGATTACAAACAAGTCCGGCGCATGAACAACGTCGCGCTTGAAGCTGACGATGGTCAATTACTCGCGATCGGCAGTGCCTTCGCTAGTTTGTACCCGGGTACTCAACTGCACAGCACGGTCTTGCAGCAGCAAACCGAACTGAACGCCTAAACGGAGGGCTAACTTATGAAAACACTTTCTTTTAGTTTCAAATCTTCACTTGGTAAGACCACCAGTATTCGTTTAAACAAGTACGAAGCTGACGTAACGGCGGATCAAGCCAAACAGTTCGCGCAGATTGTCGCTGATGCCAAGGCCTTCGTCAAGGATGGCGTCAACCTGTATGCGACTCCGACAGGCGCCAAGATGACCGAGACACAGGTTACTGAAATCTACCACGTTGATGAGAAGAAGGAACCACAACCTGCAGAACCACAGGCATAACTGAACAACCGCCACCTGCTGAAACCCCCATCAGCCCCTTTTCGATGATCGCTAGGAAGCCGCCGCTCGCGAAACACATGAGTGGCGGCTTTTTTGTGCGAGTCGTTTAGAAACAAGAGCGTAAGTGGCCTCAGCGTCTAGTGACTGTGTCTTAGTCATTGAACGCTGAGGTCACTCACGCGAAATATTGTTGCGGCTGTGAGTGCGGTTGTCCCTCGCTAGGATTCTCTTTTCACATCTTCTGGATCATCATCCGCCTTGGCAAGCTTATTCAAGTCATCGAAGGTCGGCAAGTCCAGCAACTGCGACCATGCGCGCAACCTGCCTGTCAGGCTCGTTTTGTTGGGCTTGTCTGGATTTTCTGTCGCTAAATCGTTGACATCGCCTGCCGAGATGACATCTTGAAACTCGCGGGTATATTGCCCCAGTACCATCCCAAGCTGGCGGACATAACCCCAATTTTTAACAAGCTGACGTGGTGACATTTTTGATAACACAAATAGACTCAGGGCTGCATAACGGCGCACTGCCAGTGAGGTCAATTCCGGCTTGTCATGCGCGAGGGTCAGGAAAACGGCGCCGAGTTGATGGATTGCTTCTAAATCACGCTTTTGAAACTTGGCGTGCACACTGCTGGTCGCATTGAACCGGTAATAATACCGAGGTTCGTCAATGAAGCCGATTTGATCAATTCGCGGCAAAAGATGGCCGATAAAGTAAGCATCCTCTAACAAATTAAAATTCGCGACAGGCACAGGCTGTTCGAATAACTCGGCACGGAATAATTTATTCCACAAATAACCGCGCAAATCACGATCCTCTAACCAATAGCGATACTTGTCATCGCCTTCGATTTTAAATGTCGATTCACGAAACGCGCGTGCCTTCATCTTCGTACTGCCAATGTAGTTGTAATAATTGACGACCACCATATCGACCCGTGGTGCCTTCATCCCGTCTGCCATGGTGGATAGCCACTGCGGATGCACAAGATCGTCGCTATCCATAAACGTGATCAAGTCCCCGTTGGCATGATCAATCCCAATTTGCCGAGCCCGTGCTTGACCGCCATTTTGAACCCGCACAACGTGAATTCGGGGATTTTCTCGCATATAAGCCGCCAAGATAACTTTACTGGTATCCATGGAACCATCGTCTACACAAATAATCTCATAATTCGGATAATCCTGTGCCAATAAACTGTCCAAGGCCTCTGCGAGATACTTCTCTGCATTGTAGACTGGCATGATAACCGAGATCAGCGCTTCAGGATCTGCCATATACTCCCTCTTTTCGTCCTTTCCTTTAGTATAACGTGAACTGGTTTGATTAAGTACCATTCGTTTGTAAGTTACGATAACGCGCTCGCTTGCGCAGAAGCCTGCATATAAGGACCTTGATTGCAATGGTCAAAGCCCGACCATCACGATCAAGGCCGCTTACACTCCGGTTGCTAACCGGGCTGATTCGCGCTCACATACAAAACGGGGTGAGCAATCATCGTCGCCACCCCGTTTTTTCGTGCCCTATTGTTTCTGAATGATCGCGTTGGCCGCTATTATTCAGGAAGTGTTTTAAGATCGGCCTCGGTTAACTTGTACTTCTCATCAATGGCATCGCCTTGAGAAGTCAAAATCTTCGGGCCGTTATCTGTGATGACCAGCGTGTGCTCGTACTGGGCACACTTGCTGCCGTCAGCAGTGACGTAGTATTCCCAAGTATCGCCTGGGACTTGTTTACCCTTGATCTTCCAAGTACCTTCAGTGATCATCGGCTCGATCGTAATGGTCATGCCGGCTTTTAGTCGTAAACCATGACCTGGCACGCCATAATGCGGCACATTAGGACTTTCGTGCATGGTTGGCTGAATGCCGTGGCCAATAAGCTCACGGACATCGCCGTAGCCGTTATCATCTTCGGTGTAAGTCTGAATAGCAGCGCCAATGTCACCGATCCGATTGCCAACAACTGCTTCATCAATCCCTAAGTACAGGGACTTTTTGGTAACGTCCATCAGCTTCTGGTCAGCTTCTGACACCTTGCCAACGCCGTACGTCCAGCAAGAATCGCTGAAGTAGCCATTCCAGCTGACAACCGTGTCAACACTGACAACATCGCCATCTTTGAGTTTCAGGCCCTTACGCGGAACCGCATGCGCAACTTCATCGTTGATGCTGACACAAGTCACATACTTATAACCTTCAAAACCGACTTGTTCGGCCTTGGCGCCATGAGATTCAAAGAATTCTTTGGCGAACTTTTCAATTTCCCAGCTTGAGATACCTGGTTTGATAATATCGCGCAGGCCAAGGTGCATACCTGCCAAAATGGCACCGGACTTTGCCATGCCTTTAATTTCTCGTGCTGATTTGATCGTGATCAAGCTTTTCTGCCTCCAATACAAGTTTAGCTCGCAATTAGTGTAGCATTAATCAGGGATAAACAACAGAAGTCTGAGAATGGTTGGTTAAACAGTGTCGGTGTCGGCTATGACATCAGGGATCATTGGCCTTTTCGATTCACATCCCCAGAGTCGTGTCCCCTATGCTATAATCAGGCAAATGAACAAGAAAAGGCAGCCTCGCCGACGTGTAAGCCCCCGAGCGCTGTGTTTTAGGAGGAATAAGAGAAAAATGGCAAGCGCAAGGATTGTATATGCCAGTTTGACCGGCAACAACGAGGATATCGCTGGTATTATTGAAGAAGCTTTTGAGGACTTAGGGGTGGACGTGACGACAACGGAAGTTTCTCAAGCGCTGGCCAGCGATTTTGAAGATGTCGATATTTGTGTCACCGCGACTTACACCTATTCAGATGTCGGTGATGGCGAGTTGCCTGATGAAGCCGTTGACTTCTATGAAGAGTTGCAAGAACTCGATCTTAAAGGTAAGGTCTACGGTTGCTGCGGCAGCGGTGATCGCTTCTATGATGACTTTGCCACTTCGGTAGACGACTTTGACAAGGCTTTTGCCAAGACCGGAGCCACGAAGGGTGCAGAAGACGTTAAGATCGATCTCGCCCCTGAAGAAGACGATATTAAGCACCTAGAGGCCTTTACCAAACAACTTGTTGAAAAGTATCAGGCATTGCAATAAAACCGTTTAAAACAAAAGGACTTACGCTCTCAGATGAACGCAAGTCCTTTTTTGCTGCTCTCAGCCATGGTTGCTCGCTCAATGACTAGCTTTTCGCTTCTTTTTCTTCGTGTGGTGTCCGCACCCGGCGTTTGACGAAATCGTGCACCTTGCCTTTACTGCCATGCAGTCGGCCAATGAAATACTCAGCGGTGAGTGCATTGATGACGGCGCCCCACAACAGCACCAGTGCGGAGAAGTTAAGCCATAACATGATCGCGATGAAGGTGCCAATCGTGCCATAGGACAGATAGCGTGTCCCAAAATATTTCATGTATAAGGAAAACGCTTGGGCAATTAACAGCCAACCGGCGACTGTAAAGGCGGTGCCTGGTAAGACTGTCCACATCCGAATTTTGACGTTCGGCAGAAAATAATTTAAAAACATAATAATGACAAAAAGCGCGGTAATCGTCACTGGCCAACGTAGGGTATTAAATGTTCGCAGCCAGTCATCGTTGAGACGAAGCAGTGGGATCAGCCATTCCAGAAACTGGCGGCCAAATGCAAAAACAATCAGAATGGCGCCCATCACAATGATGAGTGTGAAGGTCATGAGCATCGATAATAAGCGTTGAATAATAAAATTTTGCGATGACTCGACGCCGTAAATTTGATTGAAGCCCATTTTCAAACCATTCACGCCTAAACTGGCCGCCCACAAAGTCGCAACCGCCCCAATTCCCAGCAAACCGCCACTGCTGGAATCCAACAGATTGGCGATCACTGGGTCCAACCAATTCATGACATTGGATGGGATTGCCTGTGTCAAATAGGCAGCAAGGCCTTTGTATGTTAAGCCAAAATAAGGCAATGCATTGGCGACAAACAAAATCAATGGGAATAAGGACAGCAAGGTATAGTACGCCAAGGCAGCAGCACTTTGGCCGATGTTCGATTCGGTGATCCGATTGATGGCAAGTTTAACAAACACCCGCATTTTGGTGCGGCGTGGCAACGCCAAATCTGCCAATGCTGCACGCCCGGATTGAATCGCGACTTCTTGTTCGGCGGAAAGCAGCGGCGGCTTTTTTTGATGTTGTTTGCGAGCCATAATCACTTGCCTCCTTTCTGTGACGCCCTGCTCTTCAGGCATGTCATTAAGTTAGGTGATTAGCGTCTTAACTTTATTTTGCCAGAGTGAGCGTCATCAGGACAAGAAAAATCTGATCTGTCAATCAGTTCCAAGATGGCTCAGGCCAGCATGTGCGTCTGAACTGCCCGCATAAAGGCTGAATAATCCGCTTTTACCTGATTCAGATACCATTTGCTCCAACGCTGAACGGCGCTGTCAAAACTTTTATCGAGATAGCCGGTAACCACTGCAGCCTGAGGCGTCTGAGCGTGTGCCATTGCCAATAGATACGTGGTGATCTGGGTGTAGTACTGAAACTCGGGGAAAGTCAGTTCCTCAAGATCCACAGACCCCTTCATATCACGGAACTGGCGGACATAATAGCTTTTATCGCCTACGTTAAACCAGCCGAGGAATGGATCAGAGGCTTTCTGCAAAATCATCTGGGATGCGATGATCCGCTGTCCCTGACTGACTTCTTGTTGTAACGTGATGCGTTCCGTATTTGGAATTAATTCAGGTCGCGGCGGCAAGGCTTCTTTGACTTGCAGCACAAGATGGCTGCCACCTAATCCGCTTAGCAAAACGAGATAGCAATTCGTGCCAAAGCTGCCGATACCCACGCTGTGATGAATGATGTCCGTAATCCGATATTCGCTCAGTAGCACCAAAATATCCGGCCGCGTGGACTTACGATACTGGGTAAAGCCGTCAAAGATCGCCTGATAAGTCGTTTTATCCAACCTGACGGAGCTTGGCGGATCGTCTTTAAACCGCATGTTGCCATCGATAGTCGTGGTGTATTTTTTGATCACCGAGTCATTATTACGCTTCGTCGCCTTTTTCACAAATTTCGACAGCAACGCCGAATCTTCAGCGCCGGGGATCGACTGCACAAGATGGTTGACTTCGGTGGACTGATAAAAACGATCCAATGCACCAACCTTGAAAAGATCCCGTAAGGTTTTACGATAAATCGATGCATCAGTCTGTACCAATTCATCTAATTTATCTGCATCAAATCCTTGTTGGTCGCCTAACAAATAAACACTCGTCAGCAAACGCTTGATGTCAAACTCAAAGCTGTTGATCTGCGCTTCATCGAAGTCGTTGAGGTCAAAAAGCAGGTTGCGTTCTGGCGATGCGTAGAAACCGAAATTCTGTAAGTGGGCGTCACCATCAATTAACAGATTGATGCCAGACTTCTCCCCTTGCTGCAAGTCATAGGCCATCAACTCAGCAGTGCCGCGAAAAAAAGCTGCCTGTGAAGCGCCCATGCGACTATGACGCATAGGCAGCAGTGATTTGGTTAAGTTTTGTTCGACACTATTAATGAACTGGACGGGGTCCCGATCAATCTTACTGACGGCAGCCAGACTTTCAATTGGTGCGGTTTTACGAATCTTTTTCCCAGTATCTTTTAAATCGTCAATGGTATATTTAGCGGCGATTCGTTCGCGTAATAGGTCTTTTAGGTCTGATGAACTTCCCATAATAAGCTCCCTTGTGGTTTTCTGTGTTGTCTTGTGAGACGGTAGACAACATCGTTAGTTTTAAAGTAGCGCATTGTGAGATGGTTTTCCAGTGATTCGGTGAAGTGGCGACTATGTAAAAGGCGGCAGCAGTGTTTGGCCCAAGGTCAGGGTTTGCACTGTTGCCGTCTTTTTTAACCGGTGGGACTCATTGTCGTTGAAAAAGCATTCGCCTTTAAACGCGTTCGCTGGCCCAGAAACCTACACATAAGGACCTCAAGGCTAAATGGCCAAAACCCAGCCATTTAGCCTTGAGGCCACTTATGTTCCGGTTTCTACCCGGGCCAGCTCACGCTCTAAAAAAACCGCTCCACATCGGAACGGTTATCCCCAATTTGCTATTAATGATCGTTAGTATCCCTGAGCGATCTTGGCGTCTTGAAACCAAGAGATGCGCGGGTCGTCTGAGAAGCGGCCGTTAACAATGAAGTCTTGTGTCACAGCCGTTAGAATATCAACCATTTGATCTCGTGTAATATCAATGAAGCCTGGTGCCATTAAATTGGCGATCCCCGTTGCAACGATCCATACCCCGCAGATCGTGTTGCGCAACTGTGCTTCGTTCAAGTGCTGCGCTGGTTCGTAAGAATCGAATACGCGCATTGCGGTGCTCATCGCATATTCGCGCATTTCATCAACACCGAAGTGATCTTCCACAAAAACGGCGCGATACAATGGCCGATTTTCAAGTGCAAAATTGATATAAGCAAGCCCCAAATCAACGACTGGATCGTTGGTAAAATGCTTTGCCATTTTCAGTGAAAGTAGTTCTTTAATTCGATCCATGACAGCCTGTTTCAGCTCAGCCATGTTTTTGAATTCTAAATAAATTGGCTGTGTTGAGCAGTTCATCTTTTTGGCGATATTCCGCGCTGTGAAACTCTTGAAGCCCTGTTCCACAACAAGGTCATACGCCGCATTGAGAATCTGATCATGCGTAATTGTTTTCTTTCGTGCCATAATGTTCCCCTTGCTTTCTTTAGTTATTTAAAACTAGCTTGCACACAACTCATTTACAAACACCTTTGGATACGCCTCCACTCCAAAAGGCAATCTAGATGTTATGCTGTTATTTTACCAGACCTCATACCAGAAAGAAACACTATTTGCAAACAAATTGACGGTTTTCTTAATTTTTTTCGAAGTATTTTTTAAAGAGAACGCCATGCTTTGTGGTGTCATTTATTTGAACATAAAGCACGGACGTTTTTTAGAACTGTTGAGCACGTGATGATGACTGCTATGGTAGACTATTGCCAACGACGGATTTGGAGGGAACGAAAGATGACATTACCTAACTTTGACAAAAGCCTCAAACAATATGCAGAGCTCGCGGTTGATATTGGCGTCGCCGTGAAACCCGGTGACACGGTTTATTTGCAAATTGCCGTGGATCAGGCCAAACTTGCGCAGTTGATTGTGGCTGCGGCTTATGACCGTGGTGCCGCTGAAGTGCAAGTTCAGTGGCACGATGATCTGATCAAGCGGTTGGACATGGCCCACATGGCAACATCCCGCCTGTACAACATCCCCGATTTCATTAAGGGTCAGTTTGATTACTGGGTCGATCACAATGCCAAACGGATTACTGTGATCTCTGCCGATCCTGACAACCTTGCAGGACTGGATCCACAACGCATCGCCAACTATCAAAATGCCTTCAATCAAGCTTACGCCCGCCTAATGGACGCAATCAGTTCAATGAAGATTAGCTGGACCATCATCGGCGCCGCAAGTCCAAAATGGGCCGAAAAAGTTTTCCCTGATGCCAAGACCCCGGAAGAAGCGACTGATAAACTCTGGGCGGCCATTTTCAAAACCACCCGAATTGACCAGCCTGATCCTGAAGCCGCTTGGAAAGCCCATGATCAACAATTGCGAACAAAAGCGGACTGGCTGAATGCTGAGCAGTTCGATCGGCTTCATTATGTCGCGCCGGGTACTGATTTGGTTGTCGGTCTGCCCAAGCACCATATTTGGGAAGGCGCTGGCGCCTATAATCCGCGCGGTGAGGAATTCATGGCCAACATGCCGACTGAGGAGGTCTTCACGGCGCCGGATTTCCGCCGCATTGATGGTACAGTTGCCTCCACTAAACCGCTAAGTTACTCCGGGAATATCCTTGAGGGGATGCATTTTACCTTTAAAAACGGTCAAGTCGTTGATGCCCATGCTGATCGTGGAGATGCGGTATTACAAAACCTGCTAAAGATCCCCGGCGCCCGCTCGCTTGGTGAAGTGTCGCTGGTCCCTGATCCATCCCCGATTTCCCAATCCGGCTTGATTTTCTTCAACACGTTATATGACGAGAACGCCTCTGATCACATGGCGCTCGGACAAGCTTATCCATTCTCCGTCAAAGACGGCGTTGCCATGACCACCGACCAACGCACCGCGGCTGGCCTCAACCAAAGTAACACGCACGTTGATTTCATGATGGGCTCAGCTGACATGAATATTGACGGCATCAAGGCCGATGGCACCGTCGTTCCGATTTTCCGCAATGGTGACTGGGCTTAGGTATTTTTCTCCGCCGTAATTGTCTTTTCTCCGCCAAATAAACCATAGTGGCGGAGAAAACCTGGTAAAAAGCTAAAAAGGCCGTGACCGCATCCCCCCGCTTCAAAACGGGAAAGACGCGATCACGACCTTTTTTGATCGACACTAGCCATTCAAGCCTTGGCCTTAATCGCCTGCAGGACATCCAAAAAGATTTGGCCATACTTATCCAACTTCGCCTGCCCGACGCCTTTGACTGCCATCAACTCATCAAGACTTTGCGGCATGGCGCTGCCAATTGCCTTCAACGTCTTATCAGAGAAAATCATATAAGGCGGTAAATGCTGCTGCTCCGCCAGTTGTCGCCGAGTACTGCGCAGTTCCTGAAAGACAGTGTCGTCGACTTCGAGATGCTGCTCGGCTTTTTGCGCCGTCTTCTGGAATACTTGCGCTTGTCCGCGAAGAACCTCAGTGCCTTTGGCCGTTAAGCCCAGAGTTGGGTACTGACCACCGCGGGTTTCTAAATAACCGCCAGCCGCCAGAAAATCTATGAACGTTGTAATGTCGCGTTGACGACGACTGCTCATCAACCCATAAGTTGACAATTGATCTAGATGAAACGACAATACCCTCTGATTGTGGGCTCCGGCCAACACTTGTGCCACAACGCCTTTGCCAAAACGTTCATGCAAGCGAACCACACAAGATAAGACCTTCTGCGCATCAACCGTAACATCCACCGATTCGCGGTCATCCAAACAATTCGAACACCGACCACATGGTTTTGTCCCGCTTTGACCGAAATAGTTCAAAATAAACTGTTGCAAACACTGATCTGTGTTCGCATACCGTTCCATCATTTTCAACTTCTCATATTGCCGCTGTTTGTGCTCGTCATCGCCTTCGGATTGATCGATGAAGAACCGCTGAACCTGGAGATCTTGCGGCTTAAACAGCAAAATTGCCTCACTCGGCAAGCCATCACGACCAGCCCGACCGGCTTCTTGATAATACGATTCGACATCTTTGGGAATCTGGGCGTGAATGACAAACCGCACGTTGCTTTTATCAATACCCATGCCGAACGCATTCGTTGCAATCATAATTGGTTTGCGATCAAACAAAAAATCTTCCTGATTAGCAGCACGCTGCGCTTCACTCATGCCCGCGTGATATTTGGCCACAGGCAACTTCTTATGTGCCAAAAAGGTATACAAACGGTCAACTTCTTTTCGGGTGCTGGCATAGATGATGCCTGCCTGATCGACATTCAGTTTCAGGTAATCTAGTAGATACCGATCTTCATCCTGATCGCGTACGACCTTGAAGCTCAGATTACTTCGCTCAAAACCAGTATTAATCATCCCGTCAGCCGGAATCGCCAGTCGCTGGCAAATATCCTGCGCAACTCGCGGTGTAGCCGTTGCGGTCAAGGCAATGACCGGTGGCTGCGAAGGCAATTGAGCCGCCACATTCGCCAGATTCAAATAACTCGGCCGAAAATCGTGCCCCCACTGAGAAATACAATGGGCTTCATCAATTGCAAATAACGAAATATCGGTGCTGCCAAGCCGTTGCACAAACCAATCCGTGTCAAACCGTTCTGGGGCAACATATAATAATTTAATCTGACCACTTCTTGCTTGATCAAGGCGATCAGCAATCTCTTGATAATCAAGGGTACTATTAATGAAAGCCGCCGGAATCCCGTTATCGTTCAGCGCATCCACCTGATCCTTCATCAACGCGATGAGCGGCGACACCACGAGCGTCAATCCCGACAACAACATCGCTGGAATCTGATAACACAACGATTTCCCGCCGCCTGTTGGCATCACAACCAGCGTGCTTTCACCAGCCAAAACGCGACTGATGGCCTGATTTTGACCAGCACGAAAATGATCATAGCCAAATTTTTCCTTTAAAATTGTCTCCGCTTGCGGCGCAATCATCGTCTTCCCCCTACTAAAGAACAAAAGGCTTCACTTATAAATTATGACATCGGGCACATTTGCCCTCTCACTTGTCAACATTCATTCACAAAATGCTTGCCAGTAACCAAATCAAGATACTGAAAAGCAGCATAATCGCATCTAACAATAACACATTCAAGTTCAACAGCGACCACCAAGCAAATCCAGCTGGCCAAAACGTCAAAAAAACATAAAAAATCACGATTGTCAGCAAGAACACGATCGGGGCACTCCGCCACATGTTGCGCAGATCCTGAGCTGAAAGCGCAATGCCTGGCGTCAGCACCAAGGCCGTGACGATAAAAGCCGCAAACCAAACCCAGTTGATCTGA
The DNA here is from genome assembly GCF_053819265.1 of Lacticaseibacillus sp. 30. Taxonomy (NCBI): domain Bacteria; kingdom Bacillati; phylum Bacillota; class Bacilli; order Lactobacillales; family Lactobacillaceae; genus Lacticaseibacillus; species Lacticaseibacillus sp. 30. The sequence goes on along the minus strand of NZ_JBSOQX010000002.1, from coordinate 208,060 downwards.
ATCAAGCCGCGCATCGCGAGCCATTTTTCATTCAGACTCGTGGCGGCAGTTAAGACTGGCCAAAGCCGGCCATCTGTCGGAAAAAAGGCCCATCGTCCCATGATCAGCAACACGGTACTGATGCCCCAGACAGGTGCACTGCTGGACAGAAATAATCCCAGTTGTGCCCAAAGCGAGCGCCGATTGTACCGCAGACTGACATGCGCTGCGCTGCCGCTAACCACATCAGCTCGCATGGAAAAGTTAGTCACTTGTAATCCGAAGAGCCGCGCAACAACCGCGTGCAACAGCTCGTGCACAAAAATACCCGGTTTCATATACCAGAGCTGCGTATTCGAACGCCCGGCCCGATTCACCATGGCTTGCACCGTCGCTGCATTCACGCTGCTAATGATCAGCATACCGCCAATGAAAATCAACCAGCCCGGCAAATAAACGGCTGTGAAGGCTTGCATCGCGTAATCTCCTTTTAGACAAATCCAGCTACCGCAAAAATGCGATTGCACTCATTTTTAATCTTTAAGACTTTTTAGAATGTGCAATGTGATTTCCAAAAAAGCACAGCCATCAAGACTGTGCTTCGTACTGTGCCCTATCGGAATCGAACCGATGACCTACTGCTTAGGAGGCAGTCGCTCTATCCTGCTGAGCTAAGGGCACCAGACAAAGTCAATTATGCCAAAAGCCACAGGGCAATTCAAATTCATTTGCAAATATTGACTATAAAGTGTTCAGCAGGCAGCGAACAACGCCTAAGCCGTCATATACGACCGCTCTATCGAATCCAACATCCGGCCGTAATTACGGCGGCGTTTGTTACCGACCAATAATTCGGTCACCATTTGCTTCAATTGCGCCGCCCAGTTAACCGGCTGCACGGTTTCACTGACGCGGACTTGGCTGGCATTGGCATTTAACGGCGTGATCAGGTACCGGACCTTGAACCGCGAGAAACGGGTGACGGTCAACATCGCAAATTCACGATCAATCACATTCTTAGTAACCTTAACTTTGGCCCACTCGCCATCTGGAAATTGCTTGCGATAAGCATAACCACCGAGTTCTGCCGCCGCAACCTGTTGATTGTTAGCCGCCGCAATATCAGCTTGTACGGGCGCAATAATCTTGCTATATAAAAAAGCTGCTGGTGTCTGTAATGTTTTTTCGATTTTCATGGGGATTACCTCTCTTGATTGCGAGCGCGTTATTGCCGCGGTTGCAGGCACGTCAACCGCGCTGTACCAGCCGTTATTTACGCGCCTGCACTTGCTGATAAAGATCAATAATCTCATCGGCAAGCCGGCGAATGGTCATCGCACTCATTAGATGATCCTGACTGTGCACCATCAATAATGTCACGTCAACTTTTTCGCCTCGTGCTTCATACGTCAGCATCTGGGTCTGAGCTTGATGAGCTTGCTTCAACTTGGCATCTGCCTGCTTCAACAGCTTACGGCTGCGCTCAGCATGGCCGGCCTTGGCTTCGTCAATCGCCGTCATGGTTGCATTTTCCGCATCACCGGCAGCGCTCATCAATGTCATCATGGCAGCCATTTGTTCTGCTTTCATACTCACCATGACTGCCCCCTTATCTTCATCATACATCCGATGCTGCATTATGCGTTATCCTTGTGCTTGCCTTTATTCCGCTGATCTCGCAGGCGATGTTTCTTATGCTTGCGACGCGGACGAACAGCCGGTTCTTGTGCCACTTCTGGTTTAACTGGCTGCTGCTTGGCGACTGGCGATGCAGGCTTTTCAACCGTCGTTGGTGCCGACGCCTCGGACACTTTTTTAGCTGGCGGCGTGTCCACAAGCTTGCCCTCTGACATATAGCCGCGATGAATATGATACTGCGGTACCAACTTGCTGAGGTCGCGGCGATCATGATCATCCCCCAGGGTCACAACCAGACCTGCTTCACCCATCCGGCCAGTCCGCCCAGCCCGATGGATGTAAACTTCCGCGCGCTTCGGTGGTTCAAAGTTTACCACAGCCGGCAACTTAGGAATATCCAAGCCGCGCCCTGCCATATCGGTCACCAGCAAGAGCGTGATTCGTCCGCGCCGAAAATCAGTCAATGCCTTCTGTCGAACCGTTTGCCGGCCTTCGCGTGACAAGACTGCAAAGCGAACCGCCTGATGACGCAAGATCCCCGCCACGCGTTCCAAGGACGAATTTTGATTGAAGAAGACCAAGGCTTTGAAGCCATCGGTATGGGCTAAGGTGCGTAACCAATCAACCTGATGCGCCCGATCCGTCTGCAAAAACAGATGCCTGACTTCGCCACGGGTTCGATCAATTGCCCGAACATCAATGATGTCTGGTGTTTTACCAAACCACTTATGCAGCTCCTTAAAATAAGGGCTTGGCGTGGCCGAGAAAAAAGCCAATTGTGCTTCCGCGGGTGCTGCTGCCGCAATCTCTCGAACCTGATCAAATCCTGGATCACGCAACATTTCATCAGCTTCATCAACAACCAGCGTTTGCAACCCATCAAGTTTCAACTTACGCGACTGAATCAGTTCCAATAAGCGACCCGCCGTTGCAACAATGACTTCTGGCTTTTCTTTTAGCCTATCGAGCTGACGTTTGACATTCGCCGAGCCAATAACCCCTTGCACGGTGATACCAATATCTTTGGCGTAAGGGGTAAGCACATCACGGGTTTGAATCGCCAACTCTTGTGATGGTGCCAAAATTAAGAGTTGTAAGCCATCGCCTGGCACCATCTTTTCAAGTAGTGGTAAGCCAAAAGCTAATGTTTTCCCTGAGCCTGTTGGAGCAAGCCCAACAACATCTTCATCGGCTTTCAGTGGTTGATACACGGCGGTTTGAATCGGCGTCTGTTCAGTATAGCCGGCTGCTTGCCAGCGTTTTTGGAACGGGGTTGCAATTGTCACAATATTGTCCTCACTAAAAATCCAGATTTGCGGAGGTCCGCAGAATTGACATGACTTGATGAACCTCTTTGGCGAGCTGCCATGCCTTGTCAAAAGCGTTGCGGTCCTTGCCGACAATTGCTTTTGCAAAATAGGCTGCCTCTGCTTCCATCGGATTAGCCAACTTTTCTTTGCTCAGCACTTGATCACCGAGCTTAACGGTCTCCAGCTCAGCAGCGTTGTCCATCATCAATGTTTGCTTGCCAGAATAAATTTCTGACGGCAACTCGCTATTAGTCGTTTTACCCGTGATCAATGTCACCGCAAACTTACCATAGTCGAGCCGAGCAACGCCATCGCCGTCAATCCCGCTTTTGAGAAAATGCGGCAAATAAACGGCATTCTCCGGTACACCAAACCACGCAATCGCATCATATACAAGGTAAATACCGAGGTCCATTAAAGCGCCGCCGGCAAATTCAGGATTAAACACATTCGGTAACTTGCCAGCTAAAAAGGCATCGTATTTTGACGAATACTTCATATACGTTAAGGTGGCCCCATCAACCGGTTGACTGTGGGTGAAATCATTGACGACTTCAAAGTTGTGTTCATACACGTGACGCGCTGCCTCAAACAGATATAAAGAAGGTTTCTTCCGCAACGCTTCGTCCAACTTTTCAAACTCCATGGTCGTGGCAACCAATGGTTTCTCCACGATCACATGCTTATCGGCGTCTAACGCTGCCAACGCTTGAGACGCATGCAAACTATTTGGACTGGCAATGTAAACAACATCGATATCACTGCCAAGAAAAGCATCCATCGTCGTATAAGCAGTAGCTGGTGCCGTGCTGTCAATAAATGATTGCGCGCTTTCCTGATGTCGCGAATAAACAGCGGTGAGCTGATAAGCTTTCGTCGCCATCGCTGCCGCCACGAATTGCTTGGTGATCCAACCTGTTCCAATCACACCGAGTTTTAACATGGCAAATCCCCCTTTTCAGACACGCCATTCAGCTCAGAAACTGGCTGAATCGTGCTCTGTTTTTTAACGTGCTGATGCACATGCCAGACACCGCGAAACCGCCTAAGCCGTGGCCTTCATAAACTGGCGGTCTTCAACTCACACGGTCAATCATCAAGCGTCATCACGCACGCTTATCCCGATTCAGTTGCCGTCATCCTTTTAAAAACAAAGTATTTTTGACAAGTCTCTGAACCGCTTACCATTATTGTAACAGCCCAGTAACAGAAAAACAGCATCACTGTAACCACTAAAGGAAAAAGTCATGGTAGACTTAATGTAATGAAAAAATGGGAGGTCGAATAACATGGCGAGTTTTTTACGCGGGCTGAAACATGCACTCGCGCATCGGGGTCATCATCAGGAGTCGCAAACCAAGGCAGCCAATCCTGCATTGGCATTGGCGAAGAATTTTACGGGGAATTTTGCATTTCTCGATGAGCAAACCAACAAGACCCACTCGCTGGCGATCTCGCCACAACTGCAGATCGCAATCGACAACAAAGTGCTTCCCGGTCAAGTCGTCGGCATCACCATCCATGAGCTGACTTTTCTCGACCATTACGGCTATAAGTTGGTCATCACGGCCGACGATAATGGTCCGCAAACGATCTACGACGAGGCTGAAGATGCCACTTATGCGATTATTGTTCCGAGTGTTTAAAGTCATCAGAAGTTGATCAACAGATTTTTGCCGTGCCAAACGCTGTAATCTTTGGCTAGATGTGGCTCAATCTTGGCACTGTCATCTGTAAATTCTGCTGGGTTATCTATGAGCGATCAAAAAACGGCTGATTTTCCAATACGGAAAATCAGCCGTTTTTATTTAGTTGAATTAACCTTCACGTCTATGAAACATTTTGGCATCTTATTGACTAGTCCAACTTTGCCAGCGCCGCTTTTGGCACTTCTGCTCGCGGGACACGCTGCCAATCAGTGACGCCTTTTTTATCATTGTATATCACTTTCAAATAAGCATTCATTTTAAGTGGTCGGTCTTGATTAGCATTGAACTTCAGTTGCTGCAAACTGCCTTTTTCATCATAGCCGGGCAAGTCGTATGCATAGATGGTGTATTTATTACCATCTTGATCATGGTCAGTGGCCTGTTGACCAGCGTTTGTGATCTTCGTGTAATAAGTCGTGCCACCATAATTTGTGATTTCAAAAATTTTCAAGCCGCCAAATACCAGCACAATCAGCACAACAAGGCCGATCAAAACTTTCTTCATCCAGTTTCACCTCGCAACTATTATGCCGCATTGGTGTCAAGGTTGACATGGCTTTTCGCGAACAATCAACGAACACTTTTGTCATATACAGCCACAAAAATTATGATTAGCTGACAATTCCCGTGTTTGGCGTTAATTGACTATCTGCTGAGACAGTTTTAAAAAGGCCGCCCGATCCCCCATAAATACGGCAGCACGGTAATCTGCGTGTGGCCCATTCGGCAACCGGGCGCCAGACGTATATTGCCAGAAACCACTGCTCGTTGTCGGCTTCTTGTCGCTTACAACCCAGCGTGGTGCTTGCGGGTCGACTTTTTGGACAGCTTTTAAAATACTTGGGCTACCCATCAGCAACACTTGGCGATGATAATGTTGCTGCACCAATGTGACAAAAGTTTGTAACTGAGTTGTCAGCCATTGTGTGCTTGGCTTCTTTTCAGTGTAATAGCTTAAGTAAATGCCAATCGGTAAATCACCGATATTTTGGCCGACTTGGCGCGTGAATTGGGCAGCTTGGACTTGGGGTGTCGTTTCAAAGCTGAACCCATGGTAAATGCCGATGCTCAGTCGACTGCCAGCTGCCTGATTAAAATTCGTATTAAAATTATCATCAAAATAGCTGCTGCCTTCAGTCGCTTTGAGATAGACAAAACTGACTTTGCTGCTGCGCAAACTGTCAAAATCCTGCACCCCATCGGTTTGGTCAAGGCGCACGCCCAACACGGGATAGGTCTGCGGATCAGGGCGGGGATTGCGCTGATGCCACCAAACAAACAGTGCGCCCAAAGCGATGATTAAAACGGCCAGCAAAAATAACCGTCTTTGATGACGTTTGCGATAGGTATCAGCATAAATGACCCGACTGCGCACAGTGTCCCCTCCTCGTATAAACGCCTTCACTGGCGCATTATCCTCCACATAAGAACCTTGGCCGCAACGACCAAGCCGCTTATGCTCCGGTTGCTACCCGCGCCAGCTCACGCTCTTTTTAAACGCGATCGCGGACCCAGAAACCTTTGTGTAAGGACCTCAAGCGCAATGGCCCAAGTGCGGCCATTGCGCTTGACGCCGCTTACACGCCGGTTTCTAATCGGGTCGGCTCACGCTCTTTTTAAACGCGATCGCGGACCCAGAAACCTTTGTGTAAGGACCTCAAGCGCAATGGCCCAAGTGCGGCCATTGCGCTTGACGCCGCTTACACGCCGGTTTCTAATCGGGTCAGCTCACGCTCTTTTTTTACCATTGTAGCAAAGTCGATCATTTTCGCGAAATTTGGTTTTATCAACGTCACAGTCTGTTAAGTAAAGGCCAATAAGAATAGAAGCAAGCAAAAACAATAGTAATTTTATCCAACATAAGCAAATAACTTGCTTTTTGAAGTCGTCATCGTTGTCTTTCCCTCACCCGTGCTTTAGAATTAGCGTGTGATAGCGATTGCTTTGCAAAGCTGATGAGGCTTCCACCAAACGCAATCGCGGAACTGGGAAGGAGACGGATAAATGCTTGATGAACGGCTCTTAGGAACGATTTTTACGTTGCCAACTTCGGCCGCGAGTGGCGAAATCACCCTTTATGGCATTCATTATCATTATCGAGTCCAAGATGATGCAGCCGCTGGCGACAAGGTCGTTGTCAACGCTATTTCGCCGTTGTATCTCAGCGTGGTAAAACCGGAACATGCTTTGCATTATTAAGCCACGCCAAGTTCCTAATACATGTCACCCGTATCAGTAGAAATTCATAGACATCTGGTTAGATGTTTTGAAGGAGTGATTTTTATGAATAGCATTATTTTGATCTCGTTAATTGTTGTTGTCCTAGTCATTGTCGTTGCCATTCTTTTCTCCAGCGTTGCCATCATCCATACTGGTGAAGTCGGCATTGTGGAACGGTTGGGTAAATATGTGGCAACCTTAGAGCCTGGTTTTCACATGGTGCCACCGCTAATTTATCGGATTACCGAAATTGTCAACATGAAGCAAATTCCGTTGAAGGTTGACGAACAGGAAGTCATTACCAAAGATAATGTTGTCGTCCGCATTTCCGAAACATTGAAATATCATATTACCAACGTTAATGCTTATGTTTACCAAAACAAGGATTCCGTTCTTTCTATGGTGCAAGATACCCGCGCTAACTTGCGTGGTATTATCGGCAATATGGATTTAAACGATGTCTTGAACGGAACCGAAACGATTAACCAAACGCTGTTCCAGCAAATTGCCGAAACGACTGCTGGTTACGGCCTGAATGTTGATCGGGTGAACATCGATTCCATCCAAGTTGACGCCACGATTCAGGATTCCATGAACAAACTGTTGCGTGCTTCTCGTGAAAAGGAAGCCAACATCATGGAAGCTGAAGGCCACAAACAGGCTGCCATTGCCAAAGCTGAAGGTGAAAAACAATCGGCTATTCTTGAAGCCGAAGCCAACAAACAAACTCAGATTTTGCAGGCGCAAGGTCATGCTGAAAGTCAGCGACTCATTGCCGATGCCGTCAAAGATCAGATCAATTCGATTAATGCCGGCCTGATTGATAACGGCAATCTGTACTTGCAATACAAGAATGTCGAAGCACTTGAAGCGCTGGCAAAGGGCACCGCTAACACAGTTGTGCTGCCAAGCACTGCCATTGATTCTCTCGGTAGCATCCCAGCAGTCGGTACCTTATTTAACCAAAAGAAGACTGCCGACAATAACTGATCCGGTCACAGCCGAATAGCACGATGACTGCTATTCGGCTTTTTTGGGCAAAAGTCAGCTTTTCCCTTCTGCTAAACAAAATGCCGTCTTAACAGGCCGTTGTTGGCCAATGATTTGCAACTAGCTCTTGTTTTTAGGCGTTAAAAAACACTCGCTATGTTTGAAAAGCCGTGCGGCACTTTCAGAAATAGATAAAACAGCGTAACATTGATGGAAATACCCCGTGGCTAACCACGGGCAACGAGAGGTGAACCTAATGTACCAGCTTTTAACCGATTCTTGCTGCGACTTACCCTATCAAACATTACACGATCATCATGTGGATTTTGTCTCAATGCATTTTACAATCGATGGTCAGGAATACGAAGACGATCTTGGCGAAGATAAATACGATATCAATGCCTTTTACCAGCAGCTCAAGCAAAATGTGATGCCAACAACGACACAGGTCAACGTTGGCCAATTTGTGGATTTCTTCACACCTTATGTTGAAGCCAAAACACCGATTCTATACATTGGTTTCTCCAGTGGTTTAAGCGGTACGTTTGATTCTGCAACACAGGCTAAAGCGATGTTGTTAGAAAAGCATCCTGATGCCCAAATTTATTTAATCGACACATTAGCCGCTTGCGCGGGGGAAGGCCAATTTGTGTTGGATGCGATTGATAAACGCGATGCTGGCATGCCGATTGCTGAGTTAGCGCAATGGCTGACAGATCATCGGTTGCATTATCGGATGTGGTTCACCGTTGATAAGCTAGATTTTCTGTATCATGGTGGCCGGGTTTCCCGGACATCAGCAGCCCTTGGAACGATGCTGAATATTAAGCCGGTTATGGACGTCGATACTGCTGGGAAACTTCGCGTTGTGCGCAAAGTCCGCGCCCGAAAACGTTCACTGATCGACTTAACTGATGAAACACTGAAGGCTGTTAAAGCCAACCCGACGCACCGGGTCATCATTTCAACGTCAGGCGATTATGACGCCGCCAACTTCGTGAAAGACCGATTGCATGCCGCCTCACCTGAAACACCGCTGCAAGTCGGCAACATCGGCCCCACCATCGCCAGCCACACCGGCTTTGGTTGTGTCGCGGTCTTCTCGATGGCTACTGACGATCGGCAATGACTGTCTCTCAGGCTGAACGATAACTTCTGAAACCTACAATTTGTCAGAGCCCAAATAATCATATGAAGTGCTAAGCTAAAACTTCCTTGCCATGCCAAATGCTGCAATCTTTAAATTCCAACAGACTATTTATGAGAGCGAAGACTGATTTGTCTATATATGGCAAATCAGTCTTTTTTAGTCTGTCTGGTAGCTATTCAGAATGTCCAAAAGCCAGTTAATCAAGCATGAAAAGGTGCTAATTAGGCGTACTTCAAGGTAAAATAAGACAAGATTATGGCCAAGGAGGTTTTTCCAATGTCCATTCGCCCTGCCATCACCAACGACGTCTCGCCTTTATTATCACTCGTTCAAGGTTATTATCATGACAGCCCTGTCCCACTTACGATTGATGAAAGTGCCATGGCTGCTCATCTGAATCAGCTACGGACTGATGCCACATTAGGGGCTTTGCTTGTGGCTGAGTTGGACCAGCAACTGGTCGGCTTTGCGATTCTTTATCGTAGTTTTGACACCCGCACGCTCAAGCCGTTGCTGATCATCAATGATGTTTATGTCGCCCCTAAGTTTCGCCGCCACGGTTTGGCCCGACAATTGATGCAGGCTGCCTTTCAACTGGCTGATGAGCGCGGTTATGCAGGCTGCAGTTGGCAAACACGGATCAGCAATCATGGCCGCCCAGCATCTGTATGATCAGCTTGGCGTCCGTGAAACTGGCTGGATTCATTATGATCGTGCTGGCAAAGATTAATCTGAAAAAAGAGCCAAGTTTTCGGCTGTTTACCATGCGTTTTCGCCTGATAATCGGTCGCAGAACTTGTCTCTTTTTTTAATTTTCAACTTAACGACTGTTTACGCTCGTGCAGCCGATGCAGGTTCAACCAGCCTAGCAGCAGCACAGCTAGCAATAAGAGTAACAGAGCAAAATCATAGCTGCGGTGCATGCCATAGATAAACCACTGGGGATGGCCATGCGGATAATCATGAATGTACCGACCGGCCTGCGTACTCATATTCAGGTACAACAAGCTTGTCACCAAGGCAACACCTATTGTCATCCCCAAATTACGGCCAAGCGCAGCCATGGACCCCGCCAGTCCTTGAAACTTCGGCGCGACATTGTCCATCATCATCGGATTGTTTTGAAAAGCGCCATTGGCCAATCCTGACCACGCGAGGCCAAACACGATCCAACCCAACGGCCAGTTTGGGGTTGCCGCGGCAAACAACCCCATCGGCATACACCAGAGAAACAGCGCGAAGAAAGACACCCGTTCTGCTCCGAAATGATCGCCCAGATTCCCGCCAATTGGCGCACTGATAACATTGGCCGCCGGAATTGCCATCATACAAAAGCCCGCTGTTAACGCACTCAAGCCTAATGTTTCCTCCAGATAAAACGGCATGATCACGCTATTAAAATAGCCGAGCATATAGACGATCATCGCAGTCAGAATACCAATCGTGAAACCCGGATTTTTGAAAATGGCAAATGGAATCAGCGGATCAGATGCATATCGCTCAATCTGCACAAAAGCCACAAGAGCGACGAACGCAAGCATCCCTGGTAACAGCGTCACCCACGACAATCCGGCTGTTTGTGCCCAGAACACCGTGATGAAAAAGCCCAAAATGATGACCGAATAACTGCCATATCCCGGCCAATCCATGTGGGCACCCGCCAAGGACGGCCGCTGCCTTGGAAAAACCAGCACGCCAATTAAAAACGCCACCAGCGCAACCGGCACATTAATCAAAAAGATCCAATGCCAGCTTAAAACCGCCAACACCCCGCCGCCAATACCGGGACCAGCGATATTGCCGAGTTGCAACAAGGCACTGTTGACCCCGAGCGCGCGACCATGCTGATTCATCGGAAAAATGGCGGTGATAATGCCAAAATTAGTCGCCATCGTCATCGCGGCTCCAGTGGCTTGAATCAGTCGGGCCGTTAATAACCATGGTAAGGTCATGGATAGTCCGCAAAAAAGCGAGCCTAGTGCAAACAAAATGGTCCCCAACTGAAACAACCAGATCCGACCCACACTGTCAGACAACTTCCCCCAGAAAATAAGCAGGACACAAATCGCGATCATATAAACTGATGTGACAAGTTCGATGGTGCTCATCGGCACCTTCAGCTCCCGGGCAATATAGGGCAAAGCAATATTGACGATGCTGGCATCCAATGTAGCCATAAAGGACACAATTGAAGTTGCAATCAAAATCAACCAACGACGGCTGGCGCTCATGGTGATCATCTCAGTTTCATTTTAGATTTAAAGACAACTAATAACTGACACACAGCGTTATGAGGCGATTTCAGGGACAAGATAGGCCTACTAATATCGGTTTTATTTAAAACAAATGTGTTTAAATGCTACCGACGCCAAATCGTGACGCGCTTTGCGGGCAGTCGATACATACCATCGGTCGGCTGTACATCGAAAGCTTGATACCACGCCTCAAAGTTTTGCACAGGGACATTAACCCGCAAGGTCGCCGGGGCATGGACATCTTGCCGCAACACCGTTTTAGCGCGCTCTGGCCGCATTTTGGTCGCCCAAGAACGAGCATAGGCAATAAAGAAGTCTTGCAGCACTTTCGGGTCAGCCGAATCCCCTAACAAGTCCAACGCCACCGCCATGCCGGCATTATCGGCGATGTTTTCGCTAACCGTCAGTCGGCCATTCACTTTGACGCCTTCATACAATAAACCGTCAAATTGATCCGCAATAGCTGTCACTAACTTGTCGAAGGCTTGTTTGTCCTCAACCGTCCACCAATTATTTAACGTGCCGTATTCATCATACAAGGCGCCATTATTATCGAACGAATGTGAAATCTCGTGACCGATGGTAGCACCGGTACCGCCAAGATTTTGCGCTCGGGTCCAGTTCAGTGAGTAGTATGGCGGCTGTAAAATCCCGGCTGGGAAGGTGATGTCATTTTTCATCGGATCGTAGCAGGCATTCACAAGGTGCCCCGGCATCCCCCAAACATTGCGATCCACTGGCTGACCCACCTGCTGAAGCCAAAAGTCTTGCGTCTGCTGGCTCAATTGCAAAATGGTCGGCAGTAAATCAGGCTCTGGCTCGACATGCAGGGTCGCGTAAAGCGGGAAAAGTTGATCTGGATAACCCATTTTAATTTTCATAGTCGCTAATTTGCGGATAGCCTTCTGCTTAGTCGCTGGGCTTAACCAAGTATTGTGTTCAAGTTGAACTTGATATTGTTGCAAAATTTCCTTGACCATCGCGGTAATATCCGCTTTCGCATCCGCGCCAAAATAAGTTTGGCCATAATACTGACCAATTGCATCATCAAAATAGTCGTTGGCAACTCCAAAAGCATGCTTTTCCCAAGCTTCGGGCTCAGGCTGTCCAGCCAAAAAACGGTCATATTGACCAGCAAGTTGGCGGCTATCATCGCTTAAATAATCAGCACAAGCCAATAGTTCGCTAATCAGCATCCATGCTTGCCACTCTGGATAGTTTGCTTCGGTGATTAATGTCGACAGATGCGGCAGATAAGCAGGCACCACGGCGTTGACCTTCGTCGGTGTCTGCGGCATTTTAGCAGCCAAAGCTTCGGGAATGCCTAAGAAGCCAGCATCTTCTACAAATTCAGTCCAGGTTAGCGGATTGTCAAAGGTGCTATCAACGGCAAAATCGACATTTGCCGGAATGAACGCAGCCAATCGGCGATCAAAGCTTTTAGCCGCCGCCACATAGTGCGCTTGTGCTGTCTGGTCAAAACCGGCCTCACCCAAAAGCGTCGCGACCATTTTCGACCATGCAGCTAAATCTGCCGCATTCTCTGCATCATCGGTTTGATACATGGCAGCGTCAGGTAAAATCGTGGCCGGACCGCCAAGATTCAAAATATTGTGAGCCGCATCGTGCATATCAGCATCAACGTACGGGCTTACTGGCAACACATATTGCTCCGCTAGTAGTTTTGGCAGTGCTGCACGAAACTGGGCCAGCGTTTTAAGCCCAGCAATTTTATCCAGCCGTGCACGAACCGGTGTCATGCCGAGTTGGTTGCGTCGAACTTTATCATTAGCCTTAGCAAATAGTCGTGCGGCATTTTGCAGTGGTAAATCGGCGGCTTGTGGTGCCGCGTTTATTTTCTTCAAATCGGCTACCAACTTGATTCGAATGCTATCAGTTAGATCACTGTCAGCACTCACGACGCTTTTGTCAGGCGGGATCACCGTGTTCTGCTGCCAAGTCCCGTTGACCGCCATATATAAATCATCTTGAATACGTGGTAATGACATCAAAATTCCTCCTTTTAAGCGCATTCGTCGAACCAAAATCTGATGCTCCTCCTGCGGTTTTTAAATGCGATAATGCAAGCATAGTTTGACTAAGCAAGCGCGTCAATTGCTTGCACAATGTCCTTGAAACTTCTATCTTAAAAGCAATAAGACAGAGAGGGTGATGAGATGGCATTAGAACAATATCGGTTTGACGGTAAAGGCAAGTTTGATATGAAAGCCTTCACGACCACACCGCCAGATAGTTTTAAAAATAAAAAAGATCAAATTAAAGCAGATATTGAGAATAACATCAAAACATTATCAAAAGTACAGCAACATTTAGCCGCGCAAAAACAATACAGTGTTTTGATCATTTTCCAAGGCATGGATGCTGCCGGAAAAGACAGTATGATCGAGCATGTGATGTCTGGGGTTAATCCACAAGGCACCTCAGTTGTCTCGTTCAAAGTGCCGACTGAGCTGGAGCTAGATCATGATTTTTTGTGGCGGATTCACAAGGCCTTCCCCGCTGGCGGCGAATTAACAGTTTTCAACCGCTCGCAATATGAAGAAGTCCTCGTTGACCGCGTCCATCCCGAATTGTTACTCAAGGAAAACCTGCCTGGTATCGACAGTGTTCAGGACGTTTCCGATAGTCTTTGGTCTGAACGGTTCAATGATATTAAAGCTTTAGAAGCTTACGCACGGCGCAACGGGATTCTAATTTTGAAATTTTTCCTGCACCTTTCCAAAGCAGAACAAAAAAATCGATTCCTTAAGCGTATCGAGGTTCCGGAAAAGAATTGGAAGTTTTCACTGGCTGATATTAAGGAACGCCGCTACTGGGATGATTATCAAAAAGCCTATCAAGAGGCTATTCAGAACACGGCAACTAAAGCCAATCCTTGGTTCATCATTCCATCTGACGATAAATGGTATTCACGGCTGATTGTTTCGCAGATTATCAATCAAGAAGTCACCGCTTTGCCGCTAAAATATCCAGAGATTTCCGATGCTCAAAAGCAGCAGCTTGAACATGCTGTTGAGGCTTTGAAGGACTAAATAGATTCGTTTAAAACTATTTTATACAGAATAAAAAGACGCCTCGACAAAATTGAATCCTGTCAAGGCGCCTTTTTGATTATGCTTTGGCCATCGCATATTTTCTGATGGCGACCGCTGCACCATCATGATCGTTGTCAGGGACAACAGTTTTAATTGCATCTAATACCACAGGCAACCCATTGGCCAAGGTCACCCCAAGTGCAGCAGTTTTTAACATTGGCAAATCATTTTCGCCATCGCCCAACGCCATCGTCTCAGTCATGGGGATGGCAAACAGGTCACTGAGTTGGCGAAGAGCGGCTTCTTTTGACACGCCTTGCCGCACAATTTCTAGATAGGTTCGTTTCGAACGGCTAGCGACCAATTGCCACTCCGGATGGGCAAGAATGATGGCTTCCGCGCGATCAACCACAGCAGGCTCACCCATGCACAGCATTTTATGCACTGGCAATCCTTCCGCCAGCATTTGTTCCATAGGCACAGTTTCTGCGCCAAAGCCTGTGATTGCGGCTTCTTGTTGGACCCACGCATCCACCACGTTCACATACCAATGCGCGCCACTGAAAATATTCAGACTGAGTGCCAGTTTAGCTAACGCTTCGTATGCTTGGCTACCAATGCCAGCGGGCCAAGGCGTTGCGGACAGGATTTTTAAATCGCCATGTTGCGGTTGGCAAATGACGGCGCCGTTGAGACTGGCAAGTGGCACGTCGAGACCCATCTGATGTGCCAATGCAGTCATGGCCAAAGGCGGCCGCGCAGAAGCCAGCACAAAGGTTCCGCCAGCAGCCGCGTATTCCTTGATGGCCGTTTTAACTTCATCGGTCAACTGGTGATTTGAATTCAGCAGCGTCCCGTCAATGTCACTTAAAATCAGTCGATAACGCAAATCAAAAGCCCCTCTCTTTTTCATAATCCCCTCGAACGATTCTTTTCAGCCTTCACGACTGCTGGTGGGTAACCGGGTGCAATGGGTCGTTCAGGGCCGGAATACTCTGGCGAACACTGAAGGCAAAACCCAAAGCCGCCAACAAAATTAAGCCTGTGGCACCAACAAACAACAACTGATAGCTGCCGGTGCCCTCAATCACCATTGCTCCTAACAACGGACCCAATGCGCGACCAGCTGAAGCAAAGCCTTGAATCAATCCCTGATAACGCCCTTGCTGTGCCAATGGCGTAAACAAGGTGACATAAGTCGAGACTGCTGGTAAGGCCAAGACTTCACCCATGGTTAAAACAATCATCGCCACGATGAACGTTATATACTGTCCTGAACCGTTCAACAAAAGCAAAAATGATCCGGCAAACAAGACAAAACCGCCAATCAAACGCAAGCGAATGTGTTGCAATAACCAGCGATCAAACGCCGTCAAAATTGGCTGGAATAGCACAATCAGTAAGGCATTAATCGTCCACAAGAAACTATAATCCTTAATCGTCAAACCTTCGCCTAACATGAAAGCAGAAATATTACTCTGCCATTGCTCATACATTAGCCAGGTCACAAATAAGGTCACCATCAACATGACTAACCGCGGCTTGGCTGGGTTGCGCTCGCCGCTAACAGTTTGCGTGGTCGCAGTCGCAATCGCCACTTTATCAATTCGATAATGCAACAAAGCAACCACTAAAAATAAGGCAAATAAGCCAGTTGCCAAAGCGAAAACAACGCCAATACCATAAGGCAGCACAAATCCGACAATTAAAGTGCCGATAACCAACCCTAGATTCGATGTAAAGTAGAGAATATTGAACACGACACTCGGTCGTTTATTCTGAATCCGAGTCGCATAGGAATTAATCGCCGTCGTTGTGATACCGCTGCCAAGACCGGACACAACTAACAGCAGTGGATAAGCCGGCCATCCATGGAAGAAAATCAGCATACCAGTCGCAAAAAGATTCAGGCCAATACCAGCAAGAACTGTCCCATATGGCTGCCAATGATCAAATAACCACCCACCGAAACTGTTACCGATCACCATAAACATGGAATTAGCAAAAAGAACAATCCCTGCAACCGTTAGTGGTTCACCTAAATATTCATGCATATAAATCGTTGTTAACGGCCAGATCAGGCTGATCCCGGTATTCGTAATCAACGAACCCAGAAATAACCATTTCATTGCTAAAGTCTTTTGCTGCACCATACTCCCCCATTTCTTGTCACTGCTACTGATCATAAGGGAAATGGCCCTATTATAGCAACTTGAATGAGCAAATATTTAGGGTGTTATCATGATTTGCCCAAAATAAAAGCCTAGTGTAAAAGTTCGAGCTGGTTCCGCGGCAATTCAGGGGTGCCGACTGCGAAGCTTGAGTGGTGGACACAACTGCAAACTCACAAAGAATCAAGATCTTGTCGTTCAGTCAGTGCTTGTGCCAAATACGAGCCTCAATCAACAATAAGATCGACATGCTGATCGTGTTCTAAAATAGAATCATGAGAGCTGGCGGAGCGGCGATGGGCTCAGTGGTGAGATTGGTCTTAGTGGAGTGGTTTTCTCCGCTTAGACCAAGGCCGAGCTTCAAGACCGCGGGCTTTGCGGGCTTGAAGTCGTGCCCACCACGTTCCAGCCCAATCGCCGCGGAGCCAGCTCGGACTAAGGCGAAATCTCAACTGAAATAGAACTGATACTGAATCAACAGATATTCATACCTGCTACAGTCAAAAAGAGGCACCCGCAGCAATCAATTGATGTGCGGGTGCCTCTTTGAGTTGCGCCATGATAGTTGTGCAGTCTTACTTCGCCAACGCCAAAGCCGTAATACTCTCAATATGCTGCGTCTGCGGGAACATGTCCACTGGCTGGGTTTCCTTTGCTGTGTAGCCAAAGGCGGCTAGCAGCTGCAAATCTCTTGCCAAAGTCGCGGGGTTGCAGGACACATAGACGATCTTTGGCGGCTTCATATAACCGACAGCGTCGATGAAACTTTTATCCAGTCCTTTGCGCGGCGGATCGACCATGAGCACATCCACTGGCAGTTCGTTGTCTTTCCAGCGTTGGATGACCTCCTCCGCCTTGCCGACTTCAAAGGTGACATTATCGATGTGATTGCGCACCGCGTTTGCCCGGGCATCGCGCACAGCAGGTTCAACCACTTCGACGCCGTAAACATGTTTGGCATGACGTGCCATCGTCAAGGAAATCGTCCCGATACCTGAATAAGCATCGATCACATTTTCCTTACCAGTCAGACCAGCAGCCTCAATGGCCTTTTTGTAAAGCACCTCAGTCTGAATCGGATTAACCTGATAAAAACTGACTGGCGAGATCTGGAATTCACTGCCTAGCAACTTATCCAGCAAATAGTCCTCGCCGTAAATGGTTCGTGACTTGCGGCCTAGAATGACGTTGGTTCGTTTGTCATTCAAGTTCACAACCACACTCGTTACTTCTGGTAATGCTAAGGTGATCTCTTCGACAATATCTTTGAGATGCGGCACTTGCCAAGTTTGTGACACCAAGACAATCATCATCTGCTTCGTATAATGGCCCCGGCGCACCATGATGTTACGAATAACGCCTTTATTAGCGCGTTCATCATAAGCTGGCACATGGTATTTTCGTAAAAGATCACGCACCACCACAATGGCTTGGTCAATTTTCGGATCTTGAATCAGAAAGTCTTCAATTGGTACGAGGTCGTGGCTGTGTTTTTTATAAAAGCCAGTTTGCAGTTCGCCATTCACGGTACGAACCGGTACTTGCGCCTTGTTGCGATAGCCTAAAGGATTCGTCATCCCGATGGTCGGCAGCACCGCAATATCAAGATGCGCTTTTTTATAAAGTTCTTGAATTTGTTTCTGCTTAAATTGCAATTGTGCCGGATATGCCAAGATCGACAGTGGCGCAATCCCCGTGCGGATATAAGTGCTATCTGCACCGGGAACACGATCCGGTGAGTCGCTCAATCGTTTGACAACTTTGGCAAAGCCATATTGTTTCTGCGTTTTGAGGACATGCACCTGCATTTTTTCGCCAGGCAGGGCATCTTCAATGAAAAGCGGAAAGCCGTCGACTTTGGCAACGCCCATCCCTTCATAAGTGAGATCTTGAATGGTAACTTCCAGATCTTGGTTCTTGGTTACAGCTGGTTGGGCCAAATTAGTCATCCTTTTCGTCTTGTGAGCCGATCTGTCCATCACCATCAATATCTTGATGAGAAATGGATTCGACTTCGGCCATGTAGTCCTTCTGCTTCTGCGCGTCCGTACCAAGATTCTTGGTCGGGATCTCGTCTAGATTAGCATACATGGCAATATGTTGCTTCAAATTAATAAACGTCATCGGCGCATCGCCGCCGTATTCACCATCAAGGTTAATTTTCAACGGATCGTCTCCGCCGGCCTTCACCCGCAACTTTTTAGTTTTTGTATAGATAATATTGGGATCATCCACGTGGCGACCACCGTTGAAGACAAGCGCCATTAGCTTCAGCAAATTCGCCATGTTCGCTGTTTTAACAATAATTAAGGAGAACTTGCCATCACCAAGCGCAGCATCCGGCACGATCTGCTCAAAACCGCCCACAGAATTGGTAAGGCCGAGGAAAAACATGCTGGCGGGTCCATCATAAACCCCGCCATCATATTCCAGTTTCATCGGCACCGTCCGCACCGCTGGTAACATCTCGGCGCCTTTAATCACATAGGCAAAATAGCCAAAAATAGATTTAACTTCAGATGGCACAGAATAAGTGAGTTCGCTCAACAAACCACCAGCCGCGATATTCATAAAATAATGATGATTGGCTTGGCCAATATCCATCGCAAGGGTTTGGCCTTTGAGAATCACTTGGGCCGCCTCAACCGGATCATCCCGCGAAATCCGCAAAGCACGCGCGTAGTCATTGGTCGTCCCTGCTGGAATAATCGCCATTTTTGGGCGTTTTTTAGCTGGTGCAATCCCATTAACCACTTCATTAATCGTACCATCGCCACCAGCAGCGACAATTAAGTCGAAACCCGCTTCAGTGGCACGCTTTGCTTCTTCACGTGCAGAAAAAGGCTTCGGGGTTGTTTGAAAGGTTGAACTTTCATATCCTGCCTGTTCCATGATATCCAAAATGTCGGGGACGAAGCGCTTTAAACCTTCGTTGCCGGATGTAGGGTTGTATATCAAACGCGCCCGTTTTCTCATCGGTCAATGCTCCTTAAACGTTTTAACAATACTGGACTGCTGGCCCGTTGCTGGCGGAAACAGTCTTTGTCATAATCGTGAATCGTCAATGTCTTGCTCAAAAGCTTCAATCATGAGCAACTTTTGAGCCTATTTTTCTTGGTACTTCCCATCTGCCGCCACAATAGCAAGACTAGCAATTTGCGCAATAACCTCGGCATGTAAACAACAAAGAACATTGTCTACATGTCGAGGCTATTATCCGAACTGAATTGCTAGATAGTCAGTATCACTTATCGTTGCTTAATCTCAGCCATCAAAATCTGGTTGACCACTTTAGGGTTTGCCTGACCATGTGTTTGTTTCATGATCTGACCAACTAGGAAGCCAATTGCCCGGTCCTTACCAGCTTTGAAGTCATCGATACTTTGCTGGTTATTATCGAGAATTTCGTCAATAATCGGGGTCAATTTAGCCGGATCGGAAAGTTGGATCAGACCTTTTTCATGGACCCACTTATCCGGATCAGTATCATGTTGAATGATTTCCTTAAAGACCTTTTTGGCCATTTTACTGGAAATCGTGCCATCACCAATAAGCTTGATCATGCCTGCCAAATGCGCTGGCGTCAAGGCAACTTGCCCCAGTTCAACGTGTTGGGCATTCAAGAAACCGGAAACCTCACCCATCAGCCAGTTAGACGCTTGCTTGGCATCAGCGCCTTGCGCCACAGTTGCTTCGAAGAAATCTGACATTTCCTTCGTCTGCGTCAGGACACCGGCATCATAAGCTGGAATTCCCCAGTCTTCGATGTAACGCTGCCGGCGCTCTGCTGGCGGTTGCGGTAAAGAAGCCTGAATGTCGTCAATCCATTTCTGGGAAACAGCCACTGGTGGCAGGTCTGGTTCAGGGAAGTAACGATAATCATCGGCGCCTTCCTTAACCCGCATCAGAAGCGTTTCTTTAGCATCTGGATCCCAGCGCCGGGTTTCCTGACGCACTTCACCGCCGCTCAAAAGCACAGCCTGCTGCCGTTTTTCTTCAAATGCGAGGCCATCGCGAACATGCACGAAGGAGTTCAGGTTCTTGATTTCGGTCTTGGTACCAAAATGTTCCTGTCCAATTGGCCGCACTGACAAATTGGTATCAACCCGCATAGAGCCTTCTTCCATCTTAACGTCGGAAGCCCCTGTGAACTGAACGATTTGGCGCAAGGTTTCCAGATAAGCATAAGCTTCTTCTGGACTGGTGATATCCGGTTTGGAAACAATTTCGACCAGCGGTGTGCCTTGACGGTTCAAATCAACATAGGAATAACCATCGTCTTCGTGCTGGTTCTTCCCGGCATCTTCTTCAACATGCAGTTCTGCGATACCAATCTTTTTCTTCTTACCGTCAACTTCAATTTCCACCCAGCCATTGGTGCCCAAAGGCTTCTCACTTTGAGTGATTTGATAAGCCTTAGGATTGTCAGGATAGAAATAGTTTTTCCGATCAAAATGAGTCAAACGCGTGATGTCAGCATGCAATGCCAGCCCCACCATGATGCCAAGTTGATAGGCCCCGCGATTGATGCTCGGCAAAACGCCTGGGAATCCCCAGTCAATCACGTTTGTCTGGGTGTTGGGTTCCTGACCATAAGTGACAGGTGATGGTGAGAACATTTTCGATTTGGTTTTCAACTCAACGTGGACTTCAAGCCCGATTGTTGTTTCAAAGTTCATCTTACTTGCCCCCCGGGATCTGTGCTAAGTAGTCGTTTTGTGCTTCAAAAGCCGCAGCAACTTGGAAGATCGTGCTTTCGTCAAAATGTTTGCCGATCAGCTGTAAGCCGACTGGCATGCCATCAACGAAACCAGCTGGCACGGATGCCGCCGGTAAGCCGGCAAGATTGACCGGAATTGTCAAAATGTCGTTCATGTACATGGTAACTGGATCGGTGACTTTTTCGCCAATTTTGAACGCAACGGTTGGGGTTGTCGGTCCAATAATCAGATCATAATCTTTGAAGACATCTTCAAAGTCACGGGTAATCAAAGTTCGAACCTGCCCTGCCTTTTTGAAGTATGCATCATAAAAGCCGGCTGACAAACTGAAGGTGCCCAGCATGATACGTCGCTTGACTTCTGGGCCAAAACCTTCGGATCGAGAACGAACATAAACATCCTCAATATTTTTGACATCCTTGGCGCGGAAACCATAACGAATGCCATCAAAGCGCTGCAGATTGGAGCTGGCTTCGGAGCTGGCGATGATGTAGTAAGATGGCACCGCATATTGCGTATGTGGCAGTGACACTTCTGTCACCGTCGCGCCCATGTCTTCGAACTGCTTGGCAGCTGCTTTAATCTTGTCCGCAACCGCTGGGTCAACCCCTTTGCCTAAGTATTCCTTTGGCAAAGCGATCTTCATCCCCTTGATATCCTGACCGATTTTGGCGGTAAAGTCCGGTACGGGTGTGTCCGCTGTGGTGCTATCACGTTCGTCATGACCAGCAATCACATTCAGCAACTGCGCAGCGTCTTTAACATGTCGAGTCAGCGTTCCGATCTGATCAAGGCTGGAACTAAAGGCAATCAAACCCCAGCGAGAAACGCGGCCGTATGTCGGTTTGACCCCGACGATGCCGTTAAAAGCAGCAGGCTGACGAATGGAACCGCCTGTATCACTGCCCAGTGCGGCAATCACTTCACCAGCTGCGACAGCTGCCGCGGAGCCGCCTGACGACCCACCGGGAACGCGCGTGTGATCCCAAGCGTTTTTAGTCGTTTTAAAAGCGGAGTTTTCTGTTGACGAGCCCATTGCGAATTCGTCCATGTTGGTTTTACCAACATTGATCGCACCGGCTGCATCAAGCTTTTGCATAACGGTCGCATCATAAATCGGATTGAAGTTGGCAAGCATCTTGGACGCTGCCGTCGTGACAACGCCTTTGGTGACAATGTTGTCTTTGATAGCAATTGGCACACCGGCTAGTGGTTGATCGTCAGCAATACCGGCTGCATCTACTGCAGCAGCCTTTTCCTTGGCGCCATCAGCATTCAGCGCTAAGAAGGCATCTACTTCAGCATCCAACTGGTTGATGCCGGCCAATGTCTCGTCAACCAATTGACTGCTGGTCACCTTGCCGGAGCGTAACTGCTCATGCAATTGATCGATACTGGTTTTAAAGTAATCCACGCGCTAGTCCTCCTCTTTATCGATGATCGCTGGAACTTGGATCAACGTGCCCTTCTTGGTTGGCACATTTTTCAACAAGTCCGCTACCGGCTCGCCTGGCTTAGCGACATCCGCTCGCATCACATTTTCCAGATGAATACTCTGGGTAGTTACCGGCACATCTTGCGTCGGAACACTTTCTAGTTGTTCAACCATATCGAGAATCTCGGAGAGCTGGCTGGTGTATTTCTCCAGTTCCGTTTCAGAAAATTGCAACTTGGCCAATCCTGCCACATGCGCAACACTGTCTTTAGAAATCATGCTATCCCCGCTTTCAGTTTCATTATCATTCGTAGTTTACCATAGATTCGGCTAATAGCTCCCGAATACATGGGTATAAAAGCCTTTGTCGCCAGAACTTCGCGATACAAAGGCCTGCATGCCTTGCGTGCTCTGAATCGTGATCTCAATCGGCACGCCAGAGGGTAGATACTTGCTAGCGGCCGTTGAAATATATTGCGTAAAGCTCTGAATTTCGGTCAACCCATAAAACTGTGTGTTAACCGTAATGTTCATGCCGGCTAGATTACCACCTTCATAATGCGCCTGTGCCGTAATCCCAGCTAAAGTCGGGAAGAAGCCCTTCACTTGGTTCGTAAAATTCGAAAAGTCATTGGCCACGGTACTGTTAATCGCCTTATGATCGCTCACCACTGGCAACACTTCATTCTGTTGGTCAAGCTTCTTCCAATCGCCTAAATTGGTGCCGGTTTTACTGGTTGTCTGCTCAGTATAAACACCGCCAACGAGACTATCTTGTTCAGCATTCTTGTAGATACCGACAATGATCGGAATATTATTCGGTACTTTACTCATGGCGCGCAAACGAGCGACGACCTTGGCAGCGATTGCTTCACCTTGTTTCTTGATCGCCTCATCGGAAATTTCGGTTTGATACTGGGCACCGTATTCCGTCTTTGTATAGTAATCAACCTTATTCATACCAAGCGCAATTGCGATTCCGCCCAGCTTCATACTATTACCGTCTTGCACCATGAAATCCTGCTCTAAAATCTGCTGCAAATAAATCGGATTGCGGGTATCAGGATCGGTTTTGCCATTATCAACCGGATTAAGGCCGTCTTTGTTGTCCTTGGCTTCACGTTTCAGCCAACTTTTAGCAGTTGCCGTACTTAACAACTGACCTTCTTCAAAACTATATTTGTCAGTTGGAAACTGTGCTTTGGCTAGGTTTTCGAGACCACTTTCCATACTTTTAATATTGAAGTTGTTCTCGCCTTGATCATTCTGCTGCAACGTCAAACCACGGGCGCTGCTCGTCTGATAACGTCCGTTTTTGATAACGCCTTGATACATACTATTATCAACCGTGCCGGTGGTTTGGTAACTACCGGTTTTTGTGCCACTAGTACTGCTGCTGCCACTGTCAAAATTCAACTTGCCACAGGCTGCTAACAACACCGCAGCCCCAGCCAGCAAAGTTAACGTTAAAAATTTCTTCATTGATGTTCCTCAATCCTTCAAATTCGCCAGCAATTCCGTCTCATTCATGATTGGGACATTCAAGCTTTGTGCCTTTGCCAACTTACTGCCAGCCGCGTCGCCAGCGATCAGGAGGTCCGTTTTCTTTGAAACTGAACCTGTGACCTTGGCTCCTAATCCTTCTAGCTGCTTCGTGAGTGCTGGCCGCGAAAACTCGGCAAACTTACCGGTAATCACAACGGTTTTTCCTGCAACAAAACTATCTTTGACCACTGGTTTGGTCGGTCCGGTGTAACGCAGGTTAACATCAGCTTCGCGCAACTGAGTGATCAACTTTTGAACCGTTGCGGCTTTAAAATACGTCACGATCGCTTCCGCAATGGTCGGCCCGATATTTGGCACATCTGCGATCGCCTCTTGACTGGCGGTCATCAGATGATCCAAATCGCCGAAATGCTCGGCCAGAATTCGTGCGGCTTTACCGCCAACGTGCCGAATGCCCAACCCAAAGATTAGGCGTTCTACCGAGTTTTGCCGACTGTTGTTGATCGCACTTAACAAATTATTAATTGATTTTTCTTTAAACTTATCTAATTTCGCCAGATCCGCAGCTGTGAGGTGATACAAATCAGCGACATCTTTTACCAGATGTTTGGCCTGCAACTGTGCCACAATCTTCGGGCCTAAGCCATCGATATTCATCGCGTTGCGAGACGCAAAATGGGTGAGCTGCTCTTGGACCTGTGCCGGACACATCGGGTTGATGCAACGCAAAGCTACTTCATCGTCGAGATGGACCAGTTTTTGGCCACATGACGGGCAGACCTCTGGAATCGGCGCCGGTGGCGTATCCGCTGGACGTTTAGCAACCAGTACCCGCGAAACTTCAGGAATAATGTCGCCTGCTTTGTGCAACATGACGGTGTCGCCGATGCGAATATCTTTATCACGAATCATATCCGCGTTGTGCAACGTGGCACGTGCCACTGTGGTTCCAGCAAGCTGAACGGGGTCCATCACGGCAGTCGGCGTGACCACACCGGTTCGACCAACTGTCCAGACAATGTCATGAATGACGGTCTCTGCTTCTTCAGGTGGGAATTTGTAGGCAATTTCCCAGCGTGGCACTTTAACGGTGTTGCCTAGTTGCGCTTGCAGCGCCAAATCGTTCACTTTCAAAACGATCCCATCAATTCCGTAAGGCAACGCATCACGGTCGGTGGTGTACTTCTTAATGTAGGTGTCAATCGCCTGCATGTCACCAGCCACTTCTGAACTTGGATTTGTTGTAAATCCAAGTGCCTGCATAAACGCAATCGCCTCATGCTGCGTGGTCACGTTAAACTGCTCTGGTTCAATTAACGTATAAATGAAGGTATCCAGCTCTCGAGCAGCGGTGACTTTGGCGTCTAACTGTCGGAGTGATCCAGCTGCCGCGTTACGTGGATTGGCAAAAGGCGTGCCGCCCTCAGTTTCCTGCCGCGCATTCAGCTTGGCAAACGCCGCCTTAGGCATATAACATTCACCCCGTACCTCGAGTGAAAGTGGCTGCTTTAACTGCTTGGGAACTGACGCAATGGTCAACACATTTCTGGTCACATCTTCACCGACATTACCATCACCACGTGTTGAGCCTTGAACGAGTTTGCCGTTTTCATAAATCAGAGATAAAGCCAACCCGTCGATTTTCAACTCAACATTGTAATCCACCGGATGGCCGACATTGCTTTGCATGCGAGCATCCCATTCACTCAGCTCTTCGAACGAAAAAACATCGCCCATCGACAACATCGGAATTGGGTGTTGCACCTTGGCAAAGTCCGAATTAATGACATCGCCGACTTCTTGAGTTGGCGAATCAGGCGTGACTAACTTGGGATAAGCCTCCTCGAGTGCCTGTAAATCGCGATAATGATCGTCATAGACGTTATCGGTCACAGTTGGCGCATCCTTGGTGTAATACTCAAGACGCCATTGATTCAGTTGCTTCCGAAGCTTTTCGACTTCCGCCTGAGCTTCTTCAAGTGTGAATTGTGCAGCTGGTTTTGCTAACACAGCGAGCCTCCTCTAAAAATATGCATCCCGACATTTCTGAGTCAAACTGCGAACGCTTATGATGCCACTTTGACAATCGGAGCAAAGGCAGCTAGCAGTCGTTTGATGCCGTTGTCTTTAAAAGCAATATCGAGTTCTTGATCATCGCCGGTACCCGTGACTTTCACCACGGTACCAGTCCCCCACTTGCGATGCTTCACCTTGTCGCCAGCTTCCCAACTGGTTTTGCCTGCACCTGTTGTTGGCGCGGCTTGCACAGTAACGGGTGTTGCTGTTTTTTGATCAGCGTGGCGGCTATACGGGGAGCTGAATGCGCGGTCAGTACGATTAATAAATGGAATGTCACTTTTTGGCTGGGTAGTGCCAATGACTTCCAACAAGTCAGGATTAATTTCTTCAATGAAACGGCTAGCAGGATTGTTTTGCCGTTGACCATACAGCATCCGGCCATAGGCATTGGACAGATACAGCTTCTGTTTGGCACGGGTAATGCCGACATAAGCTAAGCGCCGTTCCTCTTCAAGCTCGCTTTCATCCATGGAAGCCCGACTCAATGGAAAGAGTCCTTCTTCCATCCCCACTAAAAAGACAACCGGAAATTCCAGTCCTTTAGCAGCGTGCAAGGTCATCAAGGTAACTTCTTGTGCATCTTCTTCAACGTCATCCTGATCCGATAACAGCGCCAGTTCAGCCAGAAAATCAACGAAAATGTCGCTGTCTTCATTTTCCGGCTGATACCGGGAATCGAATCCTTGGGTCACCGAAAGCAATTCTTCTAAGTTTTCGATGCGGGTATCGGCTTCCAGATTGTGAGCCGCTCGCAGTGTTGATAAATAGCCACTATCCTCAAGAATTGCCTGCATCATCTCGGTCACGTTTAGATCTTGTCGCCGTGTACCCAGCTGCTGGATCATTTTACCGAACTTAGCTAACTGTCCGCGAGCTTTACCAGCAATCGGACTGAGTTCAGCATTCGCCGCTGCTTCCAGCAAGGACCAGTCATGCTCATTGGCAAAGGCCTCTAACTTCTCAACGCTTGTGTTGCCAATACCGCGTTTTGGTTCATTGACAATTCGATTAAAACTCATATCGTCTTCCGGATTGACCACTAACCGGAAATACGCTAGCGCATCGCGAATTTCCTTGCGATCATAGAACTTATGCCCGCCAACCATTTTATATGGAATATTGGACTTCACAAACGCTTCTTCAATCGCCCGTGACTGCGCATTGGTTCGGTACAGAATCGCAAAATCACCATATTTGCGATGATTATCGGCAATCTCTGCTTCAATTCGGCGAATGACAAAAATAGCTTCATCAGTTTCGCTTTGAGCGCGGTAATAGGTAATCTTGTCGCCTTCGCGATTTTCCGTCCATAACGTTTTGGCTTGGCGATTCTGATTATTCTGAATCACATCATTGGCCGCACTCAAAATTGTTTTAGTTGACCGATAATTCTGCTCAAGCAAAATGACTTGCGCCTTTGGATAGTCTTTTTTGAAATCCAAAATATTCTGCATATTGGCACCACGCCAGCCATAAATGCTCTGGTCGGCATCACCAACCACACATAAATTATGGTAGCCTTCTGCCAACATATGCACGAGCTGGTATTGTGCTTCGTTAGTGTCCTGATATTCGTCAACATGAATGTAGCGGAACTTACGCTGGTAGAATGCCAGTGTTTCTTTGTCTTTTTCAAAAAGCACGATGGTCTGCATGATGAGATCATCAAAGTCCAATGCCTGATCACTGCGCAGACGCTTTTGATATTCCGCATAAACCTGCGCCACAACTTTGGTGAAAGGACTGTTAGCCTGTTCATTGGCATAAGTTTGTGGATCCACGAGTTCATTTTTAGCGCTCGAAATAGCACCTAAAATGGATTTAGGATCGTAGCGCTTTGGATCAAGATTGAAATCAGCCAAAATATGCTTCACCAGCGTCAGTTGCTCAGCAGGATCAGCAATCGTAAAGGCACGGTTATAGCCCAGCTTGTCAATGTCGCGTCGTAAAATTCGGACACAGAGCGCATGGAACGTTGAGACCCAAATATCGCGCGCAATCTCAGCATCAACCAACTTGCCGACCCGCTCGCGCATCTCACGGGCGGCCTTATTTGTAAACGTGATGGCAAGGATGTTCCATGGATTGACGTGCTTTTCTTCAACTAAATAAGCAATCCGATGAGTCAATACCCGTGTCTTGCCTGAACCGGCACCAGCCATAATCAGCACTGGCCCTTCAGTCGCCAACACCGCCTCAGATTGCTTATCATTCATACCCTTTAATGCGGCATCCATTACCATTTAACGAATCGTCCTTTCAGAAAAACCAAGTGAAAAATTCCTTGACCTATTGTACCAAATTTTGGGAGGGAGCGTGAGCGAGTGGTCAATCATGACCTCTTTAAAATCAGATGTACAAGGTTTCTCGTCCTATCTGACGTGAGTCTTCACCTGTGGTCCGAGCTGGCTCCGCGGCGATTGGGCTGGAACGTGGTGGGCACAGCTTTGAACCCGCAAAGTGCGCGGTTTCAAAGTCTGGCCTTGTTCTAAAACGGGAAGCCCACCCGTTTAAGAACAATGTCACCACTGAGCCCATCGCCGCTCCGCCAGCTCTCTCTTTCTATTCAAATGGCAGTAAAACGCATTGCCACCGGTCTCTGTTGTGGCTGTAGGCAATAAATCAAAGGCTACAATTCAAGCATCCTCCTCCACCCTGCCTACCAGTTCTGCTACACTAGAGAAAACAAGTTGGAGGCAGCAACGATTATGGAGACGAAATATGGGCGGCACTCTTTTTTTGATGGTGGCTTGTTGGCTTATGTCGGCTGGACGATTCTTGGCACTTTGATCACGATTTTTACACTAGGCATTTGTTATCCATGGGCTTTGACCATGCTATATGGTTGGAAAATCAATCATACCGTGATTGAGGGTCATCGGATGCACTTTTTTGGGTCGGCCGTGAGCTTGTTCGGCAATTGGATTAAATGGTTGTTGCTGACAATTATCACGTTGGGGATCTATGGCTTCTGGGTTTTTATTAAATTAGAAGATTGGAAAGCTAAGAACACGCGGTTTGTTAGCTAACGCATCGTGATTGCATTGGAGAAGGCATGTTATGAAAAAGTTTTGGTTGGGTTTTGGTCTTTTATTGCTCATTTTAGCAGCTGGCTGCGGGGTACAACATAAAGTGGCTAAATCGAGCAGTTCAGCGGCTTCGCTTCGCAGCCGCAAGTCGCCTAGTTCGCGATCCTCAGCTGCGATTAAGCAGACAAGCATGCTCGCCCGGCTGAAGGCAAAATCACAAACGACGCTCGTGTATGCACCGTTTGGCGACAGCCTCTCTGTTGGTTTGTTTGCGGATAGTAAAACAAGCCGGTTTACCACCCTTTTTGCTGACCAATTACACCATTTGACTGACAAGACGGTGACAGAGGAAGGGATTGCAGAGGTGGGAAAAACCGCGACTAATCTTGGTGTCCCTGCTCTGCCAGCGTTGATTGCCCAGCATCCTGATTTGATTACCATCGAGTTTGGGACGAACGATGCGGTTGGCGGCGCCACACCAACGGCGCTGGCTGATTACCGCCAGGCGTTGACAACCATCGTGGCAACCTTGCAGAAGCAAACAACAGCTGAGTTGATCCTTATGACGACCTGGTCGCCAAACCATGGTCCTTATGCCGCCGCCGATTTGCAATTTGATGCTGTGGTCAAACAAATCGGTCAAACTTATCACGTTCCAGTTGCCGATCTGGCGACCATCTGGCAAAACCATGATGACGTCACAGGCCCTGCCGGTACAGCCATCACCGACTTCGCTGGTAACGGTCCGCGCGATACTTTTCACCCCAACCAGCACGGTCATGATCAGATTGCTGCCTTGCTCAAGAAAACTTTGGAGGAATAACTTATGCAAGATGTTTTAAAATTTTGTCCCAACTGCGGTCAACCAATTAAACCAACTGACGACTTTTGTCCTAACTGCGGGTTTGATTTGCGGAAAGCCCGACTTGAAGCCCAATCAACCCAAGAACCAGCATCGACGTCTCCTACCGAGGCACCAAAAGCAACTCAGTCTGCGACAGTTGCTGCTTCAACCCAGCCAGCGCAGCAACAAGTACATAAACGCCGGCGCTGGCCATGGATCGTTGTTGGTGCGGTTGTCGTTCTTTTAGGTGCGGCTTATCTCGGCGGATCAATGTACTATGGTCAAAATCGACAAGTCGCTGAGTTGGCTGATGAAATGACTAGTGGAGATGCCGATGACATGGCTGAAGTTGCCATTGCAAACGATGGCACACCATTGACTGAAAGTGATCTTAAGCCGCTCGCCCGTTTGACTAAGAATCGGCTTTATCGCAGCACCTTGCGAACCATGATCATGGACAAGCAAACCAATGGCATGGTTCAGGTCGTCAAACAAGGCAGTTACCTGCTACTTTTCCCGAAATACAAGGTTAAGCTTGGTACCGCCAACGTCACAGTCAAAACCAACCTTGACGCCGCTGCTTTCACCATGGATGGCAATCAAATTCAACCTGAAAATCGTTCTGGCAGTTATACCATCGCCAGTCAATTACCTGGTCTGTACGCCCTCAAGCTGAGCGGTACGCACGAAGGAAGTACGAAAGACTTCAATCGTGAAGTCATCGTCCCGCTTAAAGGGCAACCGGAAGCACTGACCTTGGATGCCGCAACCGCTGCTAAGACAGTTACACCAACGCATGACGCCACAAGCGGTTCTTC
Organism: Lacticaseibacillus sp. 30; assembly: GCF_053819265.1. Taxonomy (NCBI): domain Bacteria; kingdom Bacillati; phylum Bacillota; class Bacilli; order Lactobacillales; family Lactobacillaceae; genus Lacticaseibacillus; species Lacticaseibacillus sp. 30. The sequence continues at coordinate 177,150 of NZ_JBSOQX010000002.1, read as the reverse complement.
AACATCTGAATCTCATGATGATGACGACGATGATGATTATGATGACAATGGTGTGACCAAAACGAACCGCCAGTATCCTTCTGATGCTTCAAAGCGCAATGATAATCATTCAACGGATGGCGTCGTCGGTCGCTGGGAATCAGGCGACACTGCCACTTTCAACTTCAACAGTGACGGTACTTATACGGCGACCAGCAATGGCACGCCAACAAATGGTAAGTGGGAAGTTGTTTATCGCGATGGCAACATCTTGAATATCAAGTTCACCAAAGATGATGGCAGCAGTGTCGTCGAACCTTTCGCATTGGACGATGGTGATTTGATTGAAACTAATCTGAAGATTAAGTGGGATCGAGACTAATGCTTGACTGAGGTGAACACCCCTTTGTTCAGAAATAAGACTGGTGCGTGCCGCCTTATTTTCTCCCAATTCCTTCATCTAACGGTGTTATACTACATGCTGTCATGTGTTTTTAGTTGTTAGGAGGTCGTTGCTATGTTACATTCTGAAAAATGGCGGCCATTGATGGTCACCTTGATCGTGATCGCGGCAATTTTTGCAGCCTTCTTTGTCCTAGAGGCCTTCAGTGGCATGGGAATGGGCTTCTTCCACAGCAATATGATGTCCAACGTCTCTTCATGGGGCAGTCATATCGGCGGTTGCATGCGCTAACCGAAACAATTGCTTAACGTCGATTCAATCAAACCGTTGCGTTTTTTGACGCAGCGGTTTTTTTCTGGGCTGAAATCACGTTATGCTTGCTTATACAAACGTATGTTCGTATAATAATTGCAGAGGTGATTTTGATGGCCTACGATTATTCCCACGAACCGCATCGAACGGTTTTCCTGATTGACAATAAATCCTTTTACGCTTCGGTTGAAAGCATTGAACGCGGGCTGAACCCTTTAAGAACCCTTCTCGTGGTCATGTCCGAACAAGAGAATACAAATGGCGGCCTCATCTTGGCAACTTCGCCAATGGCCAAAAAAATATATGGCCTTAAAAGTAACGTTAGCCGTCAACGGGACTTACCTGTGGATAAGCATCTGATCGTGGTGCCGCCACGCATGAATCTTTACATCAAAAAGAATCTGGCCATCAATGATATTTTTCGTGAGTTTGTTGCCAATGAAGACTTGTGGCCTTATTCCATTGATGAATCCATTCTCGATTTAACGCACACATGGCGACTCTTTGGCAAAACACCACGTGCAGTTGCGCAATTAATTCAACATACTATTCGGCATCGACTTGGTCTCTACACAACAGTCGGGATCGGTGAAAATCCGCTTCAAGCCAAAATTGCGCTGGATGTTTATGCAAAACATGATCCTAATTTAATTGGTCAAATCTCCTATCAAACTGTACCAGATACCATTTGGCAGATCACCAATATGACAGACGTTTGGAGTATCGGTCAACGAACAGCAGCGCATCTCGCACGTATGGGCATTACGACAATGAAACAACTTGCTCACGCAAATCCGTATGCCTTAAAGCAAGAACTGGGCATCATTGGCACGCAGTTATTTGCGCTAGCATGGGGCATTGACCGCACAAAAATCAGCGAACGCGTCATCACCCGCGAACCAAGCATTGGCAACTCACAGGTTCTGCCGCGCGATTATAGCAATCAAGTTGAAATCGAAATCGTTATTAAAGAAATCGGCGAACAGGTTGCCGCACGGTTGCGGCATCATCACAAACGAGCTGGTGAAATTTCCCTAGGTATCGGCTTTTCCTATGCTGAAAGTGAAAAAGACGGACGCGGCGGGTTTCACCAAACTAAGCGAATTTTACCGACGAATCGGGACGGCGATCTTGTTGCCACACTGCAACTGATTTTTCGGCAAAACTGGCATGGTGAGGTCATTCGTAACGTTGCCGTTTATACCGGCCGCTTAGCCCCAGATACCGGCGAACAACTCAATTTCTTTGAGCCGGTTGATCAACAAATTAAAGCAACCAATTTAGAACGCACGCTAGATACTATTCGCGATCGTTTTGGCTTTAAGGGCTTGATCTACGCTAAAAGTGCGATGCATGGCGGAACGGCGATTCAACGGGCATCACTAGTAGGAGGACATAATGGCGGCAATAGCTATGACTAAAGATTTGAAGCTAATGATGGCGCGATTAACCCCCCTTTTCAAACGACGCCGTCAAACACGTTACTGGCTATCACTGGTCAATCAAACCTATACACCGGCATACAATTTTTTCATGAACGTTCAGCCTAAGGATCAGCGCCAACGTTCCATTCCCTTACACAGCCTGATCAACTATGATCTGGCAGACTTAGAAACCTTCATTGGCCTGCTTCGTCAGCACACGCAACTCACGATTGAATATGTCGGCTTTGAAGAGATGCGCTGGCCTGAATCAAATCGGGTGATTCAATGGCGGCCGCGGCGTGATGAATAAACGCGTCAATTTCAAAAAGTAGCCAAGAAAAAAGAGCGCTGGCACAGCACTCTTGCGGATGGTATTTTAAATTCATTTTGTTAATACGCAATTGAGTAGGAATGCCGCTCATCAACCACAAAGGACTCCGCCATTTCAGGGCCGTGCTGAGCAAGAATCTGATCAGCAAGATACGCCTGCAAGTCTTCGTGGAAGTAAGTCTCAAATCCAAACCCCCAGGCTGATAAAAGATGCCGCCCGCGCCGTCGACCCGCACGGAAATTTTCATAAATCGCGTGGTAAATCGTCCGTCCTGTCAACTTGACCGTCACCGGCAATACCACCCGTTCACCATGATGTTGAAAACGAACATTCACTGTTCGGAAAGTCATAAAGCGAATCACCAGCAATAAGCATGGAATCATGATACTGAGACCCACCAAGGCCACAAAAATGATACCGAGTACCAGCCCAACAGCGCTAATTGCCATGGCACCAGAAACGACCACGCTCAACCCAATGACAAACAAAATCAACAGTAGCGCGGGAAATAAAATCACACCGGTCACTAAGACCCAGAGTAATAGTTTAAATGCTATTTTCATACAGCCTCCAAATAATCATGGCGCTCATTCAACAGAAACCAGATGCACATCACTGACACCGCGAATGTCGCCAAGTTTGGTTACAAGATCATCTAACGTTCCCTGCAGTGCCGAAATATCAAATGACATCACAACACTAGCCCAATTATGGATCGGAATATTTTGGTTGATGGTCACGATACTAGCTTGCGCTTGCGACATGGTTGTCAGAACTTCTGATAAAATGCCGCGATCGTGATGCAACATCAACGAGATGACCGCTTTACGCGATGCCATTTCTGGGTCGGGTAAAAAAACATAATCTTTGTATTTATAATAGGTTCCACGGGAAATGCCGACCTGTTTGACGGCCTCGCTCACCTGCTTAACCTCGCCATTTTGGAGAAGTGCGCGCGCCGCTATGACTTTACCGACGACTTCCGGAAGCATCGAACTGTCAACAATATAAAACTGCTTCACGCTAAAACCTCCAAAACGATTGACTAAAACTAAATGTCCTTGAATAATAGACATTCGTTCAGATATGTTCATATTGTAACAGTGATTGTCATTTCTGCAAACCCACTGTCAACTTGTAAAAGGTTTGCAATAAAAAAAGTCAAGCAAAAAGACCGTTTTTACGGCCTTTTAAAAAAATAGCAGCGTTTTTGACCAGATGGATGATGACATTTTGATGAGCCTGAAAGCGTTTAAGTGAAGTGCCTTTAATCTTGATCGTTTTTGCGGTAGGCTAAGACTGTCGTTGCGGGGAGTATTAGTTAATTCATACAAAGCGTGCGCGGACACGTTTAGAAACCTGAACATCCGTGACTTGAAGCTTAAATGAATGGATCTTTGACCAGTTGGGTTTCAAATGTTTATGGACAGGTTTCTGCGCCTGCGAACGCATTTATAAGGGGGCCTTCACATGAAGGTACAGCATACATATCATCCACATCATTTCTCATGGCATTTTGTGGTAGTCGCGGTCATCATTGGCTTTGTCGTCTTCATTGAATGCTGGCCGCATGTTAGCGACAATACACTCATGGGAAGTGCTTTAGTCACTGGCGGTCTGTGTATTGGGTCAATCCGCATGGCTCATCATCACGACAAGGATCAGGAAAAACAAAAATAATTAAAAAATGAGTCGCGTTTTAAACAACGCGGCTCATTTTTTAATGTGGTGGTCTCAATGATTAATTCGCTATCTGGGTCAAAAAAGGTGCTGGATAATTGACCTTGCCGCGAACACTTGCCAAAACACCAGGCACAAGTTCCTTAATCAAATGGTCTTCAGTGACGACTGGGAAAGGCGGATCGAGTTTGTACTTGGCTGCTTTTTGAAAGCCAAGTCGGCCAAAGAATTGTCGATCGCCGACAACACTGACAAAATCACGCCGCAAATCAGTTGCTCGCATGTCGAGTTCAGTCACAATCGCGCCCCCAATGCCACCGCCTTGATATTCAGGGGCAACTGCTAACGGTGCCAGCGCCACCCCTTGCATATGGGCATCTGGCGTAATGCTGGCCGCGGTCATTAGCCCGTAGCCGACCAAATGACCGTCCATCATCGCCACAACTTCAAGGGCTGAATCATAATTAGGATCACGCCGCAGTCCGGCAACTAGCTCTGCCTCACCGTTATAACCGCGATTGCTGGCATTGAATGCTGCATGTAACAAGGCATCTACATCAGCAAAATCATTTTGTTGTATTCGTCGAATGGTCATATGCGTCTCCTTTTAGTTTATTAATTCTATTATACACGTTTCCATGCAAAGCCGTCGTTGTGAGGATTTGGACGCAACCCAGTAGCCAAAATTGTTATATAATTTTGGCTAAGCAGCTACTGCATTGTAAAAGCCCTGCCAGCCATCACACGCGGCAAAACTTTTGCTTAACAAAATCAGGCAATTCACGTGAGCGTGATGATCATTTCGAACGGTCCTAATGGCCTTTTTCTGGTGTATCTTGACGCTGCTTGAACTTGTCTCTTCTTCATGATGAGGTCTGCTGATCGGCTCCTGGCTGCTTTTGCTTAGGCGCTGTCGCTTCATCTGGGAAGGTCAACGTAAAGGTTGTACCTTTGCCTAGGGTCGAATCAACATGAATGGTGCCACCGTGTTGTCCCATTAACTGATGCACAATCGCCATGCCCAAACCGGACTCACCATATTTGGTGTTTTTACGTGATGGATCGGCCTTGTAATACCGCTCCCAAATATTCTTCATCTGATCCTTGGACATACCAATACCAGTATCGCTAATGGCAAATTCAGTCTGGTGATACCCCACTTTTGCTTTTATGGTGATTTGACCATTTTTAGTGAATTGGACCGCATTTTGGACAATGTTGAAAAGAATCTGAACGAACCGATCATGATCAGCATATGTCGGCAGATCTGCTGGGGCATCAATTGTGATCTTATCACCAGCCTCTTCGGATTTCTGCGCCAGCTGTTCCGCGATGTTATCAAGGTCCGTGCGCGCGTTAAACGTCTGTTTGCTGAGCAAAATTTGATTTGTCCGAATTTTTTCATAATCAAGGTTCTCGTTGACAAGCCGAATCAAGCGGTTCGTTTCGTTCCGCATTAATTCGATACTCTTTCCCTTACTTTCTTCAGGGATGGCATCATACGCCAAGCCTTCAAGTAAGCCATTGATTGTTGTCAGCGGGGTCCGCATTTCATGAGCCGCATCAGCCATAAACTGCCGGCGCCGATCTTCCTGCCGTTGAATTTCTTGCTGACTAGCTTTCAGTGAGGTCACCATGTCGCGAAAATCATCGGCCAGTTCCGCAACTTCATCATGACTGCGGCTTTTAATTTTTACTTCAACATCATAATTGCCTTCTGCCACTTGATGCGTTGCGCGCCGTAATTGATTAATCCGCCGCACCTGATAGGACGCAATGAAATAACTGATGATGAACGCCGCAAGCGTTGACAGTACGAACGCGATAAGCAAATTATGCTCAGTTTTGCTAATTGAACTTTGAATTTGCTCAACTGGCGCAAAGGCGGCAATCACAAAGAGTAATTTTTCACTCAGAAAAACCGGTTGATAATAGATCGTCATGCTTTGTGCATGGCCGCTGATTGGATTCGTCATCATCTCCGGGACGGCAACAGCCGCCCCTTGCTTTAGCTTTTTCCAATAGCTTGCCTTGATCGCTGGCATCTGACCTTTTTGGGACACAGGATATTTAGCAACGTTATTGGCATCATAAATAACAAAATGCACGTGTTGATCGCTTAAAATCTCTTCAGCATTTTGAATAAATCTGGCATTGATGACGTAAGTATTTTCATCAACCGCATTATTTTTTAAAACATCCGTGTATTGCTCTAACTGTTTAAAGCCATTTTCCCAAACCGTGTTCGTGGTAGACCGAATAAACAGAATCGAGACAATCACTAAGGTCACCATAATGACTGAGAAAAAGCCAATCAGTTGCTGGTAGAGCATTTTCATCGATCAAGCCCCGAATCATCAAACTTGTAGCCGACGCCCCAAACAGTTTGAATAATTTGCGGACCGACTTTTTCGACTTTTTGGCGTAGTTTTTTAATATGGGCATCTACAGTTCGTTCGTCACCGTAATACTCATAATCCCAAACCAATTGCAGTAATTGTTCACGTGAGAAAACCTGCTTCGGACTTTTCGACAAGGTATGCAGTAAATCAAATTCCTTTGGTGTTAAGCCTTCAATTTGCTTACCATCCAAATAAGCTTCACGTGTTTTGGTACTGAGCTTGAAGTGATCGGTTTCAACATCAAAACCGTCAGGCGGCTCGCTTGTTGTCTGCTCAGCACCCACTTCGGCGCCTACCTCAGCCCGACGATGTAGAGCCTTGATACGTGCAATCAACGTAATCGGTGAAAATGGCTTGGTAACATAGTCGTCGGCACCAAGTTCCAGTCCCAACACCTGATCACTTTCAGTATCGCGCGCTGTGAGCATAATCAACGGCACAGTTTGACTGATTTTACGAATTTCTTTTGCGACCTGCATGCCGTCCATTTTTGGCAGATTGAGGTCAAGCGTAATAATATCAAAGCTGTCCGGTGCTTCCTTAAACTTAGCAAGACCTTCTTCACCATCATAGGCGTTGACGACTTCCCATTTCTCTTTTTGAAAGAACATCGCCATCATTTCGGCGACACTCGTGTTATCTTCGATCATTAATAATTTCATGATGTACCCCTCATTTCACAGATCTTTAAAGCCTTTTTTGCGTTGCGGTTTCGGTGCATCGTCTGGTGACACGTAGTCATAAGGCAGTGCATCATGGGCTTGCAAATAATGCTTTAACCGCGTCTCGGTATAGACAAATCCTGGCAGAAACAACATGACGGCCAAAAATAGCCAAACAATAAAGAAATCGTCCCATGCCAGAAAATGGATCAACCAGCCCGCACCGGCTTCAAGTGCGCCTGTGATGATCAATGCTTGGCAAAACCAACGTTGTGCCAAGCGAAAACTTTCGGCATTCACCCCGGCAAGATAGGACGTGTAGCCCCAGAAACCAGATTGATGACGCGGTCGAAAAACAGCAAGAAGGATGCCCATCAGTAATTGCATGCATCCGGCAATAAGTAGAATCATAGACATGCCTCCATAAAAATAGCTTAAATCCGAAATTGATGCCAGTCTAAAACCAAACATTTTGACAAGCTTAATTATACCGTGGTATCATAAAGTTTGCACCTTAATCGGGGGTGTAATGGTCTCGACATTGCTTTTCGCACATGCAGTGCACCTCGGAGGCTCGGCTCCGTCATCAACGGAACAGTTAATATAACTGCAAAGAACGAAAATTCTTACGCTTTAGCTGCTTAATAACCAGCTAGCGTGATCCTTCCGACTTCGCTCAAGGGTCGGATCTGGGTCTCAAATTATTGAGCTACGGTTAATGTTGCCACCTGAGGCATTAACAAGAGACTAGTAGGTTAGCCGCCTTGTGTTAGCCTTGCTGGCTGGCGCGACATCGCGGCGAATTTTAAATAAGTCAGCTATAGGTGTAGAGCTGCATGTAGCAGGGGTGATGGACAGGAGTTCGATTCTCCTCACCTCCACTTATCATTATCATTAGCTTTCATCGGTGTTCAAAATGCCGGTGTAGCAGCATTTTATGTTTGGCAGATAGTCACTGATTATCATTAGTTGGTAACATCAGGTAACATTTAGGTAACATTTTAATCTGCTTGGCAGGCGGTGGCCGTCCATTATGGGCGGCTATTTTATTATCTCTTGTTGCTACTGTATGTTATACTGTGTTCGTCTATAGAGACAATATAACCAAAAAGGAGGAATTATCATGCATTTTCTTTGGGCTTTAATTGTTGGTGCTATTATTGGTGCAATTGCTGGTGCTATCACTAGCAAGGGCAAATCGATGGGCTGGTTTGCTAACATCATTGCAGGATTAGTGGGTTCTGCAATTGGTGAGGGACTTTTAGGCCATTGGGGGCCACAACTGGCAGGAATGGCTTTGATTCCTTCAATTATCGGCGCAATTATTGTTGTTGCCGTAGTCTCCTTCTTTGTTGGCAGATCAAAAGACTGATAGGAGGCCATCTTTATGGACGCTTTAAAAGCTGCATTTAAGTTTATGGTTGCTAGTACTCTCATCGTTGGCGGTGTTTTAGTTGCAGGTACAGTCTTCGCAGCTAAGGGCATTGATAATGCTGGAGATAAACTACAAGAAAAGCTACATGACTAACACAAAATAGCCACTTCATTATGAGGTGGCTATTTTTGTGCCAGTAACTGGTTCTGATATTCGTTGTCTAGTTCAGCCACGACCGTACCTCAAGGAACAGTCGTTGAATTTGTGTCAGAACGCGTCTGTCAGCGCCGTATTAAAAGTGGGTTTGAGCCGCTTAAAACTTTTTCAGCACACAAAAAACGGGCATCTCTGCCCGCCAATTGAAAACGACAAGTCACGTAGTCAGCTTCCAAAGCAGAACGATCTGCTAAACAAGAAACTGGCTATTTTTATGACCAAAGAGGTTAGTGTAATGATGATACTGTACTGCCTGGATTTCAGCGAGGCAAAAAGTAACCTGGTCTATAAAATGCGCCACCGGTTAGCTATGCCGTGCGTCGGTTAAAACGGATCTACCCGCTTATCGCCTAGGACTGTCTTAATTATATCATAACCTTTTTGCTATTGATACTATACGTTTTCCGTAAACAGTCCTCTTAACTGCTGGATCATGCTAACCACTGAATAAGGTGGCTCTTGGCTTGCTGTGGTAACTGCTCCACGATTCTGATACCAGAATTCGGTCAACATGGCCACGGCAATATCAAACTGCGAGTACGCTTGTAACTCATCAATTGCCGCTGTGCTGTCAACGGCATTGTGAACATAGTCTTGCGCCGCTGTCAGGTAGTTGCTGATCAAACTATCATCAGTATTAGTTTGCACACGCAGGCTATTTTTAATGTCATTAGTAGTTACAGTCATGTGCTCATCTCCTTATAAAAATAGGGGCGTACCCTAAGGCACACCCCCCACTAAATTATGCTTTTGGCGTGGCTGCTACCGGTGTGATGTCAACAATTCGAGCAGCGTCTGGATCAACCACTTCATAGTCGTTGCGGATGACCACGGCCAGTCCCTGAGAATAGCTATCGAACCGTTCCCATTGAGTGTTGACTTCGTTCTTTTGGGCTAAGAAGATTGCTTGAGCAAAGTCACCAATGATGATCCGATAGGTGCCAGCCTTATCAGTAGGAAGCACCTTATTAGAAATGACGATCACTGGGGCACCAAACAGTTGCTTGCCTGATGGTGCCGTGATTGAAGGTTGTAACAAGTACCGGCCTTCGCTGTCTTTCAGGGTATCAAGGTAGTTAAATGCGTCCTGATTGACGATGACGGACAGAGACAGTGCTGGATCTAACTCAATATTGAAGGTTTGCTTGATGTCATCGAGACCAGTACCCGTGATGTGCTTGAAGTTATCGTTGGTGCCCGTCTTGCCAGTCAGAACGCTGATAATGTTGCTATTGTCCGTGTTTTGTACCAGCTTCTTGAGTTGATTCTTAACCTCGGCAACAATATCAACTTCACTGTCTTCTACCAGTTCATTAGACAGATAGATCTTGCCAGCACGGGTAGCAACCTTATAGTCAACACCACGGAATAGGGTTGCATCGATCTCTGGCACGTCTGCAAGTTCTGCCTTGGTGGCTAAAACGCCATTGTTGGTAAGGGCGATCGGATAGGTGCCGACTGGGGTACCTACTTGCTTCACAGTGACGTATTTAGCCAGATCATAATCGGATTCCTTTAGATTCCAGACGTCTTCGATGACTTCTTTAGGAACGACTGCACCAGCAGTGGTTGTCGTTAAACCGTCTCGTTGCTCACCCATGCTGCGGATGTAATCTTCATACGCGCGGGACTCGGTATGTTCTTTGTTGTCGATAATTGTTTTTTCAGTCATGGTTTTATCTCCTTTTTCTGATTGTTCAGTATTAGTTTTCAGCCACTCAGTGTAGCTGCGTTTGTCCACTTGGACGTTGGTATCGTCATACGCTGGAATAGCTACCAGTGAGACGTCAAACAAGCTCTTTACTTGCTTGATGGTGCGGATCACTTGCCCACTGTCGTCCTTAGTGAACGTGTCACCGTCTGGCGCAGCATTGAAAGTAAAACTCATGGCTGACAGATTACCAGCTTGGACGTTGTTATAAGCATCATTGGCTGTGGTCGTATCGGGTAAGGTTGCTTCAAACTGCAAGCCTTTATCATCGACATTTAGACTCAAGGTGCCAGCCTTAGTACTGGCTAAGACTTGGCTAAAATCATGGTTTGAAACCATATAGACGTCTGATAGATCCACATTGTCGAATGCGTGCGGATCAACGACTTCTTTAAAACCACCGAGATCCTTACTTGGGCTATTGAAAACTACTGCATAACCACTTAGTTTCTTTGGCCCGCTAGTGGTGTCGTCCTGTTGCTGTGTGTCTGGATTGTCTTGGTCTTGACTGTCGTCTGCTGTGGTAGGATCAGCGGCAGTTAGATCAGCGTCAGGATTCAGGCGCTTTTCTACGTCATCATTGTTCATTTGACGCACTTCCTTTCTGTTTATCTTGATAAGTGACAAGGTTGCTTAGCGGCGTATAGTTCAGGCTGGCCATGATCTCATCACCACCGGTAATTGGTGACAGGTTTAATCTTGCTCGTGCTTCATTAGTGGTCAGAACACCGCCTTGCAGCCCCTTAACTGCTAGTTCTTGCATCGTTGCTGGGTCTGCACTGAACAGCTTGTCAGTGTTGAAGCTGAATCGATTATCGCCAGTCGAAAGTTTAGCATCCATCTCACTTGTGAAGCAGGTAAAATACTGAATCAGTGTGTTTTGCAGATAAACCAAATTCGACTGTACGGCATTAGAGTGCTCGCTTTCGATACCCAGCCGATCCAATGGTAACCCGAACGCTTTAGCAATCTGTTTAGTTGTCCAATCGCTAGAATTGACTAGATTAAGCACGTCAGTATTAACTTCGAGTTGCTTATAGTCCATATCATTGTCGAGAATGATTGTCTTGAGGGCATTATCACCACTGTTGGCAGCTTCAAATTTATGACGGATGTTTTCTTTGGCCTTGGTGTCTAGCTGGGTCTTGTTGACTTTAAGAATGCCTGTCCCTTGGACACCGGAGTTAAAGAAACCTTTCAGCAACGCATGCCCAGACTTTTGTACCCCAACCTCATCACGGAGGCTATAAAGTGGTGATAGTCCTTTGTAACCGTCTTGTGTGAAGCACTTGAAGTGTAAGACCTCACTGGCATTTAAACGCTGTGAACGACCGCTGTCAGGCGTGTATTCGTAACTGATAATGCCGGTCGTATCATCTTGTTTAACCACCATTTGACTGTTGGGGACTAACTCGAAGCCAGTGACTTGTCCGCTAGGATTTTTAGTAACCCGTGCAAAGCTGTTACCATTCAGCAGCATGTTAGCAGCTAGGGCAAACTTGAACCCCCACGCGGTCATGTGGTCATTGGGTGCTTTGTTAAGGAGCACGCTGATGCGCTTGTCACTATATTCAATCGGATTAGTTGCAAGATCACTGGCAATCACGCGCACCGCTGTAAACACATCCGAATTACGTAAAGCACCAATCCCCACATATAAGCCGCTGTCATTGCTGGTCATGCTGACAAGCGCATCTAAGAACGGGTCGCTGTTGTCATCGCGTGGTTGTGTTGTGTCATTCGTGAAAAAGCTCATTGTTTCACCTCCCTTTGTTGAAGTTGATGATGACTGCGACGGAGATCAAGGCCGTGCCGACTGCTAACATACCAACGCCAAACCCGAACAGCCACCAGATCCCGACAACCATACAGATCAGCCCCAGCAGTAATAGCACGGTCTGCACATTAAAAACTAAAGTCATCGCTCGAATAAAAACCATTATCTGCTACCTCGCTTTCCTTGCTTTGATCCATTGCAATTGTGTAAGCATTCATCAGTGCGGCTATGGGATCAATCTTTGTAGCGTTGTGAGCCTTATCTATCATTGGGTTGGAATTGGAATCGTATTTCAGAATAGCGTTGTTCACCGCATAGGCCAGTAACTGATTATCAGGGTGCTTTAACTTGCCATTGAAGAGATCGTCACGGAAACGTGTTGTAGGGGTCGACAATGTTCTAACACCTTGCCTCACCTCAAACAGTGGTAAATTACGTTTTTCAAATTCAGGTATCAGGTATCCCATGGCGAAGGGATCGTAACAGATGGCACGCACGTTCCAGCGGTTCCGCTCGATCATGTCGAGAATGAAGCGGAGCACGTCGTCATAGTCGATCATGCCGCTGTCGAGTTTGGTGATACTGCACTCGCCGCGCTGTTCTCCAGCGATGTAATCGAACCCGTCACGCTTGATCTTTTCTTCCAGTCCGTACTTCGTTCCTACGAATGAATGGCTGTCAGCATACAGGTAGCCATCTTCTGGAACCAGCCACGAAATGCTAGTCAGGTCGCTAGACTTAGAGAGATCCAGCCCGATATACACGTCCTTGTCTCTGGTCTCTGGTGGCTCGATAGTGGCTTTCTCCCAGTCGTCCAGACTGATGTAACTGTCTGCTCTGGCTGATTGCCACATGTTGAAGTTCTTGACGAGAATTGGCCGCAGGGTTCCTTGCTTGGCTGCTAGATCAACATCAGCTTGCAAGCTAGGCCGCATTGTCCTTGCTCTTTCAGCATTAGCCAGTAGTGGATTGGACTTCTCCCAAGTCTCTGGCGCAAAGGCTTCGTCTTTGCTATCCTGCTCAAAAATGGCAATAAAATACCGATCAGCTTGTTCGCGACCGGTTAGGACTTTGGAAACGAATTTGTATTCCTTATACATAGGACCATTCAGGTCTGGTCCCGTGGTTGAGATGACGGCTAGTAAACTGTTATCACTGTTGATCTGGCCAGATTTGAGTGTTCGTAGAATCTCATCGGTACGAGCTAAGGCGAACTCATCAATAATAGCCAAGTCACTTTGATAGCCATCTAGGCTGTGCAGATCAGACGCAAGCGGCACGGCTCGGCTGTTGCTCGGCAAGTCAATGATCTCATTGCGGTTAATCCTCAAACGTTCTCGCACAGAGGTAGAAACTTTCCAAACTTGACGTAAGCCGCTAGACAACATATCGAATGCTAAGTGTGCTTGAGCGTTGCTGTTGGCTGTATAGACGATCTCTCGGTTCATGGCTGGCTTGTTCTCCCTGAGGAGATACAACGCACCTAGATCAGCCATCAGGAAGCTCTTACCATTCTTGCGTGCCATGCTGATGTAGGCTCGATCATACCGGCGGTTGCCAGTTTCCTTATCACGCCAGCCGAACAGCTCTGAAATCAACCACTTCTGAAACAGCTCTAACTTGAGTGGTGACCCATCACGTGCCGGCATAAGTTCGATGAATTCAATGGCTTTGTTGGCAAAGTCCTCATCGAAGTAATACGGCCATGGGTTCTTCTTGCGCTTGCTGGCTTTCAGGTCCCGCCGATAACGTCTTGCTGCTTGCTTAATCTTTTTACAAGCAACAATCTCACCACTTAGCACCTTGTCGGTGTATTCAGTCGCATAGTTCACGATGACATCAGCTCCGCGAACGGATCGTCAGGCTTCTTCTTAGTCTCATTCTTCACTGCCAACTTTGCCCGGCTGTAGACTGACAAGCCAAGCAAGTCATCAATACGGATCATCTGATTAGTGGCATCAAGTTTCATTTTGACTGCTGGGTTAGCTTTCACACTATCGGTGGTTTCAACCATCATGCCTTGTTCTTTAACCAGCTCGGCAGCTTTCTGAATGTCAGAATAGGCTTGGCAATGACTGGCAATCAGGGCAGCATCCAGTTCACTCACTGGAATGTCTTTTTTGAGCAATGGTACAATACGCTGCCATTCTGTCACTGCATATTCATCAAGCCATGTAGGGGGCTGATCAACTAATTCTTTATAGGTGAATAGTGATTCTTCCATGTCACGCCGGTCTGCCAGCTTCTTTTTACTCATTGCACCGCGCATTTGCGTAATAGATTTCAGTGGTGCTCCCATCTCGATCACGTCCTTTCTTTATAATTACAATTAGACTTATCTAACTTAATTATAACACATAGTACCAAATACCCATGATATATTACGGTTATCACGGATTTTCAACAACGAAACTCCTATGCTTGGTTCACAAGACTAGATGACATAGCCCCCGTATTTATGTGGGGGTAGCGTGCCGCGTCTTCTACTTTCGTTTTGGTTCCGTGGCAAGCATTACACAGACTTTGTAAGTTGCTCTCGTCCAGTCTGCGGTTCCAGTCCACACGTATCGGCACAATATGATCTACCACGTCAGCTTGTACATATAACCCCTTTGCTTGGCATCGCTCGCACAGTGGATGTGCTAGACGATACGAGTAAGACAGCTTACGCCACACCTTGGACTTGTAGAACTTGAAGTAACGACCACCAATTGCTTTGCGATATGCGTAGCGTTCGTTGTCGGACGCTCGTGGTTCTGGATGGTGCTTATCACAGTACCGTTGATTGAACGGCACCATGGTGTTGCACCCAGCATGGTTACACAGCTTCATAATCATGACAACACGCCTGCCGTTTCTGTTTCATGCTTATCGTCGCGATAGTAAAGCTGAACGGTTATCATATTATCTGGTGCAGAGAATACCCGAATGAATCCGACTTGCCACCTGTGTAACATCATGAACTTGTCGATGACACCGTTTAGTTCTCCTTGATACGCAGTATATTCAAATAGTTTCATCGTTCTAAGCTCCTTTGGTTGTCTTCTTGAGTGTCACAACATCGAATGCATTGGGATCATCATCATAGGCGATGGACTGAATCGCGAACAAGGTGCCATTAAGTTTTACCTGTGTGCTGTCATCTATCGCGTCAGTGTGGCGTACTACGATCGATATAGTGTCCGCTAGGTCTGTGCCCGTGATCTGGTAGGTCTGTGTCACAGTGCGGTTATATGATCCATAGAACAGGGTACCAGTCGTCTCAAACGTAGAGATGTTAATACCTGCACCAGTCCTGCGACTAACTGTCTTACCGATTTCAGCCACCTTGTTCAGACGGGCAATTGAATAGTTCTTCATGCTATTCCTCCTGTAAAAATATTTGGTAAAATCGCAAAATTTTCGGTACTTCGGTGACAAGCACTTATAAACGCCTATATATCAACGCTCTACTGTCACCGAACTTCAAATATTTTCGGTGACGTGTCACCGAAGTTTTGGTGACACAGGATTGATAGTAACTGTCACCGAACTTGTTTTTCTGTATTCGTTGAGCGCGTAAGGATTGAACGATTGTCACCGAAGTTCGGTGACGCCCGTCACCAAAAATATTCGCGCTAATCCCTTGAGCGAGTAAGGTTGTCACCAAAGTGCAGAAAATATCGGCATTCATTTTGTTTTCAGTTGAATCTTGGATTTATCAGTGATCCCGTTAGACGCAAACCGATGTATCGCCGTGTACTACCGGTGTCATTGTCAAACCCTCTGCGGCTGCTTACCTTTTTCACTCCGTAGGCATCGAGCTTCTTGGTTATGGCTTGTGTCGTCGTTCTGTCCATATAGTTGTTGTCTTGGCAAAAGCGCTTGTATTCGGCAGTAACCACTGTAGAGGCCTCGCCACGATCATCTTCTAGGTTGATCTCGGCATACTGGTCTAGGAACTCTTTGAAATGGTCGTTTGCATCCAGCCACTCTTGGCTTGCGTTTACTACCGAATCAGGTTTTGTTAGGCCACCGCTTTTAAGCGCCTTGGCAAACATATGCATGCATTTCATAGCGAAGCGTGGTGTTTCTTCGTCCATTTTGGTGTCGTCGAACTGATTCCACCAGTGTGTGTGTCGGGTGTCACCATTAATCATTTTGATCACGGTCACCCGATCAGCAAAGCCACTGCTATGGTCACTGAATGCGGGCATTTCATTGGCACTGAACAGTAGCTTGGCATAATTCATAAACTTAAAGTTCTGAATGCCTTTAAACTCTGCTGCTATATAATCACCACCAGTTAGCGACTTAATCACGGCTGTACTCTTGAGGTAATCTGCCCCAACGTCTGCCACGATATTTGCTTCCTTGCCGTATAGGTTGGCTGTTTCAAAACGACGGTCACCATTGGCAAGGTCTGCTGGTTTTGATGCTGACACATTGTCACGCCCGATGAGGTTAGTAATTCTGCGAATAAGTGTGCTTTTGCCTTCACCACCGGTACCATACAACCATAGGAATGCTTGGAATGGACGGTAAGACCGATAGAACATATAACCGATGAATTCCTCAAATGTGATCGCGGCATCGCCCATCATAGCTGCAAGCAGTCGTTCAGTCTCTGGGCAATCGTCCCTATCTGGATCGACCGCGTACTCATGAGCGTTCAGCATGTAATTGTCAGCGCTACTTTCCTGCATCTTGTTGGTCAGTATGCTGTATGTGCCGTTAGCGAATGCAACTAGTTCTGGATGTGGGTTCTCATCAAATGGTGATCGCTTGCCGTATTCCTCGTTATAGCTGATACGTTGCAAGAATCGTCTGGCGCCTGTAATATCACTTTCACGATACAGCCCCCATTTGAGCATCTCTTTGGTGGTTCGGCTCTCGGTGGTCTTAGTGAACTCACCCTTGCCAAATGTTCGCCATGTCCCTTTGCTTGGCTCATAAATGGCGCCTTCACTCAACCCGGGGAAACTTTCTACTCGTGTTTTATCCATGAAGTGATATCCATAGGCTAAGAAGTCCACCTTGATGTGGCGATGAATGGTCACACTTTTAGGATCGTTTTCGTCTTTCTGTTCTGACTGAAACCAAACTCTTAACCAGTTCGGTAACTTAGCAGCAAGCTGTTTGTTATATGCCCGAATACCTTTCTCGGTCTTATCTTGAGGCTCTGGATACTTGTTCACGTCAAATGGTTCTAATGTGCTTTTAGAGATCACCTTGAGCTGGGTAAACTCTGGCGACTTGTTTAGTTCTTCCTTTAAGCTGTCCGTATGCTTCACCGCCTAACTTCGACGCGCGATTTCGCGCTTGCTGATTGAATTGATGATCTTAACTAGCTCGCCATTAGGCAAGGGAGGGCGAACATAGCGCTGGTTGATAGTTTGAATTAGATCCGCGCAGCTATCGGGATCAGCACCCGACCGAAAGACTGAACCGGCAATGCTGGCCAACCACTGATTTCGGTTTCCTTCGTCTGAACCATCTACCAGACGATTAATAAAATGTCCAAACCAAGAGTCTGGGTTACCATGGTAATTACTCATGATCGGGTGGCTGACACGTTGAATCTCAGTAAGTAACCACTGAGGTGCTGGTGCCAGCTTGGTGATCTTGTGCCCTTTAAGTGGTTGATACATGCCGTTCTCGCGAATGCTAGGAAAAACCGGAACACCAGTCGCAATATAGTCAAGGCCGGTTTTCTCGCCATTCTTAGAGAACAAATCCGATCGACTGGTTAGCTTCAATTCCTTGGGATAGGTGAAGAAAATATGAAGTCCACCGTTTGGGGTTGTTTCTATATAGGTAGATGGAATTTGACCAGCACGACCATCAGCGCTCAATTTAGCCAACGTCTCATTGCCATTGACTTCGCTTTTATGCCCCATATCAATATCGAATACCAGCACGCCATCAAGCCCTAAGCCAATATTGTAATTAGGATGTTCACCCCACCATTTCTTGGCTTGTTCTGGGTCTTTGGTAGCGTCCTTATATCCGTGGGAACCATTAAGTGGCGTTCTGGTTCCAGACGCAAGTGGATAGACTGCAAAGCCATGCTGCTGATATCCAAGCGCTACTTTAAGCACGTCGACCATCGACAGCATCTCCCTCCAAAAGTAGACGACGAGCATCAATGATCATGTCAGCGACTGTGTCGGCCAGTGCTGATTGCTGTTCATTGTTGATCTGATGTCGCAAGATATTCACCATTGCACTTGTATCGCTTAAAAGTGCCTGAGCGGTTGTATAATAATCTTTCTTCATCATTTGTCTGCCTCATCAGTTTCGGGGGAGTCAATAGCGGTAATCTGGTCGGTGATAATGTCTCGAGCACAAAAGACTAGACATTCCCACGTATCAAAGTCTCGTAAAGCCTCTAAAGCTACCAATGCGGCATTGTCGTGCGAGTGATTTTTATCGAAATGGCAAACTGAGATACCGAACTCATCTAGTTCATCGCATAGTGCAGATAGTGCCCCTTTTGCTTTGCGCAAGTCGTACAGCGAATCACTCAAATCTAATGGCTTCTTAACAGTAGTTGAAACATTTTTCATCATAATTGCCTCCATTTTTCTTGACAAAAGTACCTACTTAGAGGCAAGCTAAAAAGGAATATATATCTTTTCGCTTGTCCTCTTCTCGCCTTGAGCTGCCACTCTTGGCGATTTTTTTGTGGCCTCATTTAGTGAGCGTTTCTCGGCTTTTTGCGCTTGCCAATACCGATCACAATCAGCATCAGCCTTTACAAACTGCGGCCACGTCCACCCGAACTTGCTATTTACCATTTTTACCATGGTCATAGTCCTCTCTAAACTGTAGAAACGCTCCCAGTACGCCACCGTTCATGAAAACCATCAGCATGACGGGTATAACTGTCGGATGAATAAATATCCACGTAATAAGGCTAGTCATCGGCATCGTCCTCGTTTTCATACAGCTTTAGGATCTCCGATACCCGCAGCAGCTCTTTTGCAGTCGTAACGGCCAACTCGCTATTGGAAATATACTTGCCATCAACCGTGACACTGCTGTCTTCTGCAATGGCATGAACGTTAAGCTTAATGTCGTCAATCAAATTTCCAAGCTCGTGATCTAGTGCCATCTCTTCTTTACTGAATAGCTTCATAATGTTGTGCCTTCCTGACGCTCCTGCGCCTGTCATAAGTTGCTTACATGCCCGCCTGCCCAGCAGTCTAAACTTCCCTTGATGCCATGAACTCGATCAACTGCTTCTTGCTAATACGCTTAGCACGGCCAAATGGTACTAGCTTAATGGCGCCTTTGTTGATTAGTTTGGTCAACGTTCCGCGGCTGATGTTAAGAAACGCGGCGCTTTCTCCCAAATTAAGGTATTCGGGAATCTTAGTCGTTACCATTTTGCCTTGGATCGTGCTGGCGATTTCTTCATGAACCATGTTACGAAGCTCTGATTTCAGCTCTGGTGTCATGGTTAAATTTGCTTGTACTTGCATAACGTTCACCTCCATTTGAGTACATCTGTACAGTAACACAAATAACTCCATGCAGTCAAATGCAAATCCAAGCTAACCACGTTTTTTTTAACTGCTTGAATGTATTCGCTCTGGCGCGTATATTTAAGGTCAAGGGGGGATTTTGCATTGATTACTATTCGACTAAAGGAAGTCTCAAAAGAAAAAGGATACACACTTACTGATATTTCAAAGGCAACTAAATTATCAATGAACACATTGAGTGTTCTTGGACGCGGGGAATCAAGCGGAATTCAATTCGACACTTTAGAAAAAATATGTA
This sequence comes from Lacticaseibacillus sp. 30, assembly GCF_053819265.1. Lineage (NCBI taxonomy): Bacteria > Bacillati > Bacillota > Bacilli > Lactobacillales > Lactobacillaceae > Lacticaseibacillus > Lacticaseibacillus sp. 30. The sequence continues at coordinate 157,111 of NZ_JBSOQX010000002.1, read as the reverse complement.
GCTTTCTAGACGTGACACCTAACGATCTTATTGAACTGTCACCTGATAAATACGTCGTTGTAATGCCCGTGCAGAGACGCATTAATCATCAGGCTATTGCATATGTTTATAATGAAAAAGACTATAAGAAAATGGCATCCAATGAGGGCCCCATGCTGAAAATTGACAATAATAATGAACATCTTATCGTTGTCACTCAAATGAATGAGTCTAAAGACATGGTCCAATTCTTCATGGGGTTCCCTATGCAACGCACCGATGAAACAAAGAAACGACCACTGCTGACTGAAGAAGAACTATCATCCACAAGAGACTGGTTAAACAGATTGGATAACAGCCAGAAGAAAAGTATATGTGAGCAAGCTGCCTATCTGTATTTGAAACAGTTCTCAAAGGGTAATTATCCCAATTCAATCTTCACTGCCGTAATTTCGGATGATAATTCGTCGTCCATAATTTATCCATTCTGGGTGGGATCTAAAACCGGAAAACTTGTTGACTTACAGTTCCGCGATGGTGGCCCAATTCGACCAGATGATTTAGACTAATTTCATGGCCGAAAAATCGGCCGCCACCTTTTACTCGAATTTGAGTAAAACTCTCCAATCTAACACCGCCTGCCCAGCGTGACGGATAGGAGAAGAATATGGCAATTAAAAAAGTAAAGCTTAAGTCTGGTGCAGTTCGCTACCGCGTAACAGTCAACGCTGGCCTTGTTGCTGGAAAACGCAAGAATATTGTTCGCAATGTTCAAAGCATGCAAAAAGCACGTCTACTAGAGTCAAAACTCAAGCTAGACGTGGCCAATGGTTTATATGATGAAGAAGACACTACCCCACCGGTTCAGACCTTTAGTGATTTGTACAATCAGTGGTGGCCGATCTATGTTCAAACTGTGGAAGGAAGTACAGCCTATAAGACTAAGCAGCTTTTCCATAACCATCTGATCCCTATGTTTGGTTCTAAAACTCTCACCGCGATAAAAACCGGCAGCATTCAAAGTGCTGTCAGTCAGTGGCGAGAAACAACCACCAAAGCATACAAGGAACGTTTCATTTATTTGAAGAAGATACTCTCATTTGCTGTTAAGATGCAGTACATCGAAAAGAACCCCGCAGACGGTGTCGAATTGCCACGCGGGGTAGGATCTGGAAAGTCACCAGTTTACTGGGATAACAAGCAAGTCGCCCGATTCCTAACTTGCATTGATCCTAATAACGATCCAGAAAAGTACACAATGTTTCTGCTGATGGTTAGCACCGGTATCAGGCGTGAAGAACTATGCGCTTTGAACGTATCAGATGTTAATTTCAAAACGTCCACACTGTCAATCAATAAAGCCTATGCAACTGGTCTAAATGGTAAGGAATCAATTAAAGGCACCAAGTCAACCGCGGGTATGCGCACAATACCATTAACCCCGAAAGTGACAATACAGCTTAAAAAGTGGATAGCATTACTTGATGCAAGCAAGATTATCAGCATTAGAGATGATCGGCCACTGTTCCCATCTCCACAACACTTCGACAGGCGTTTAGGCATTAACAGGCCTAACAAGTGGCTGAAAGATATTATTGAAGCAAACCACCTTACACCTCGAATCACATTACACGGTCTGCGGAAGTCTTTTGTAACGAATATGATCCGCAGTGGTGTTGATGTTTCAACTGTGCAGCGGCTTGCCGGTCACTCTACGCCCGATGTGACGCTTCGCATATATGCTGGCATGAATCAGTCGGACGCTCGAGAAGGCATCGACAAATTAGCAGAATATATGGAACAGGTAACATTTTAGGTAACATTTGGAGTAAGGCCACCGCACAAATGCTGTTATATCAGTGGTTAAAACCAATGGAGTTGGAGACTCCTCACCTCCATTATGACATTTTCCCTTACTTCTAGTTAGTCCTAAAATGCTGGTAAATCAGCGTTTTGGGGCTTTTTATTTTGGGTTGTTTGGAAAATGTGTCCTTGTCGTCACCTAGCAGACAAAAGCTTACCTTCCGTAAGTAAATATTTGCTACAATAGTGCCGTGAGTCTGAAAATGACAAGTAGGAGGAAAATCATGAACGACAAAGTAAAAGCACTTCTCAGCATTTTAGAATCTGCTGGGTTTTCGCACGACGATCTAGCAGGTACTGTTGCCGAACTGAATGACGCCGTTAACGATGGCAAATCAACGTCCATTCAATTGGTCAGCCCCGGCGCAGCTGCGCGTTACATTAAACGGATTAATGACGAAACTGTTTTTACTGCGCGCTTTCGTCATAGCGATGAACCAGATTTATTGAACAATGAATCGAACGATGAACGGATTGAGAATCCTAATCAAGATTCATGCATTGTTGTTAGTTACGATCCTGCCAAACAATAGAAAGGTGATAATCTCTTGAGCAAAATTTTTTCTCGATCTGTTGGTGTTGTGACACTTGTCGCTGGTGCTGTTGGCATCGTTGCCGGTACCATGAGCTTGGTTACTGGTATTTTGCTAGTAAGCAAGCATCGTGACTAAAAAGGGACAAACAAGTCCGATAGATGAGCTGCAAGTCAAGAACTGATACTTGCAACTCGTTTATCGGGCTTTTTTTACTCATATTCCTGATCTGAACAGCCATTGTCAAACCAAAGCTGTTTGGCAGCACATTTAATGGGCAACTGTTTGCTTGTCGGCATCGGTCTGCTGGCTTTCACTGTGATCCAAACTTGCCACACTATCAAAGGTCAACAGTGCCGATTGATAGTCACCGATTAACTGAGCCTGTGCGCGATTGGCACCATTGAATTGGACTGGTAAGCGCACACCAACGCGCTGGAGGACATCCCCCGAAATTGGGCCTGTGTGCTGATTGACCCAATACGGTGTGTCAGATTTTGCCAATGGCACCTTCATATACTGCACAGTGCGACTGTCTGCATCAGCCAAGACTCTGAAAAAGCCAAGAACAAGGTGCTTGCGATCATGAGCGCTGAGCAACCACGCCACCTGATTCTGCCCATTGGACTGTCGCGGTAACAATAGGCTAAAGTCGCCTTTCAGTACTAGCGGTTGTAAGGCGTGGTAATAGGCAATTTGAGCCTTGATCGTAGCCAATGTTCGCGCATCAAGTTTGGTCAGATCCAGTTCATAACCAAGAATCCCAAAGGCCGCCACCCGAAACCGCGTGACCAGCGGCGTTGATCGACCAACCTGTTCATTCGGCACGGCTGTCACATGATTGCTCATGCAGCTCAGTGGATAGGCCAAAGCCGTGCCTGATTGAATGGCGAGGCGTTCGATCGCATCGGAATCATCACTAGTCCAAATTTGTGGGCTGTAGAACAGAATGCCCAGATCAAAGCGTCCACCACCGCCGGCACAACCTTCAATCAATAAATGCGGGAATGCCGTCAGCAGCTTCTGATAGAGCGTGTACACGCCTTGTACGTAACGATGGAAGAACTCGCCTTGCGGATGACCGATCTTTTCGAGATACGGTGAAAAGGCCTCTGTAATGCTGCGATTAAGATCCCACTTCACATAATCCAAGTTGGTTTCAGTGATGACCTTTTGCATCTGTTCAAAAATATTGTTGACGACAGCCGGGTTGCTGAAGTCTAACACATATTGATTACGCGTGATCGAGATACGACCCTTTTTTGGTCGAACGACCCAATTCGGATGGGCTTGGAAGAATTGAGATCGCGGTGAAACCATCTCGGGTTCAAACCAAAGGCCAAACTGCAGGCCCATCGCGTGAATTTCCTGAGCAAAATGGCCGAGACCGTCGGGAAATTTATGCTTATTAGTAAACCAATCACCCAAGGAACTCAAATCATTGTCGCGCGTTCCGAACCAGCCATCATCCAGCACAAAGCAGTCCACACCGACCTGCTTGCCGAGTGCCGCTAACTTGAGCAACTTCTTCTCGTTCAAATCAAAGTAAGTCGCTTCCCAGCTGTTTAAGACGACCGGGCGCTGCTTTTGACGCCATTGCGGATCAATAATATGGCGGGCAACAAAACGTTGATTGGCCTGAGCTAAGCCGGCAAGACCACCAGAGCTATAACTAAACACGGTTTCTGGCGTGGTAAAACTGGTTTTTGGATCCAACCGCCAACTAAACGATGCGGGATGAATGCCAGTTAGCAATCGAGTCTGATCCCATTCGTTGACCTCGGTGCTGTCCAGAAAGTTGCCCGAATAAATCAAGTTCGCCCCATAGGTATCGCCTGCTGCAAACGGCTGTCCCGCTGCATGTAAGACCACAAAAGGATTCTGTTCATGACTGGAGGCACCACGTAGCGATTCAACTGAAAATGTTCCCTGAGTTAACGGTTGCGTTTGAATATGACGCTCCTTCGCCCAATTACCAGATAAATGAACAACGTCATACCGTCCTTGCGGCAAGTTCAAAACGCCACTCAGCATGCGTTGAATCATCACTGGTGCTGCCCCTTGATTGGTTAGTGTGGCGGAACGAACAATTGCCGCACTGTCGGCAAAAATCGTATATTGCAACGTTAACAACAATTGGGCCGTTTTATCTTCAAGATGAATCGTCAGCACATCGGTCAATGCCGGATTGCCGAAACTCGTCGGATGGTGCAAGTCCCGCGTTTTCGTATGCGTCAATTGATCATCTTTAAAAACAAAGTTCGGATAAATTGGCATATCATCTTGGGTCACACTCAGGCTGCCTTGGCGAAAATCACCAGTGCCGTAAACAGGATACTCTTGCTGAGCATCACCCAAGGCAAATTCCTGGTCGTCTGAAAAATTGGCCATCCACGCAAACGGACTTGGGCCCTGAGACAAATAGGCTAAGTCATTTTTAGTTAATGACAAGCGCGGACCAAAATAAAGATGCCCGAGCTGACCATTCGGCAGCAAAGCGCAAATATAACTGATTTGATCGTTGTGAAGATGAAAAGCTTGATTATTTATAACATCTATCAAAGCGTAGCCTCCTTCAAATATAACCTCTCACTTCCGTTATAGCATAACAAGCAAGTTGGTGAAGGACCTGCGCGCCACTGTCAATTGATCACTATGAAGGTTACGGTTGGCATTCGCCGCAGCATACCAAGTGGCACTGAGACATATACTGTCACTTTGGCCTCGGTTATTTAGTCGATCCGTTCATGCTCAAAAAAATCGGCACTTGGCGGACTGATTGTCCAACAAGTGCCGAGCACATTTTCTTTTTAAATGAAATAAAAATATTTTTTGCTAGTTACTGCGGGTCCCAACCAGCTATATCCTGGTCGCTGAATGCATAAGTCAGTGGCTTGCCATAAGCAGCTTCATAAGCCTGCCGCTTTTGAGCATAGTCGCGTTGCATCATTTGAAAACTGTTGTCTCTGACGGATAAGTTGCGATCCGGGTAGATCGGATCAAGTACATGCAGGACATAACTGACCTCGCGTAATTGATCATTTTCACGCGCCTTCAAATCACGAATCTCAGTGAAACACGAGATAATGGGCACCCCGGCCTCAGCCGCATAAAAATATGACCCGCGCTTGGGCGGACGCGGCTTGCGATAATTGAACCACATTTCTTGCTCTGGGTAAATTAACACCCAATGATGTCCAGAAAAGGCCTTCGTTAGCATTTGCATAAATGGTCCGTTAAGAAAACTTGGACGACCGGATAGTGGAATTGTATCGTCATAATTCATGACAAATCCCAGCAACCCCTTCATGGCCAAGTTGGTGTCTTGACTCACGATATACATCCGGTGGCGGCCAGCTAAACGGACAGCTTTGCGAATCGCCATATTTTCAAACGGACTAAAGTGGTTGCTCGTGATGACACCACCGCTTTTAATCGCCCGAATCTTTTCAACCCCAACAACTTCAACATCGCTGGTGACCCTCACTGCATAAGCATTCACCAGCAATCGGCAAATAAAAGTTTTCACTCGGAATGTCCAGCGTTGCCGCTGATGTAAATAATGATCAATAATAGCTGTTTCTTGTGCTTCCGAGAAAGTCGGGTCGTGTTCTTCCACCTTAACGTTGAATGCCTTAGCCGCCACCGCGCGACGAATATTTTCGATCACCGCGGCTCGGTCTGGTCCAACAAACTTGCCGGATTTCATAGCGCCACCTGTTCACCATGCTTGATTGCGTTCAAGATCGTGTTATCGGTATGGCAAACTTGAACGGCGGTTTTTAGCATCGCCGCCATGCTGTCCCGATCCGATTGTCGATCAGCCGGCGTAAATGCCGCCAACTGCTGCTTCAAATCCGTTTCAAAACCAGATGCTGGCGCATAATGCCAAAAGTTTGCCGCTAACTTAGCATCGCGGTAATGCCATGGCTTGCCAAAAAGATTGTAGTGAATTAACTTGCCGCCTGATTCAGCAGCAGTCGGGACACCTGTTTGCATATTCCAAGTTTTTGACAGGTACTTGATTCGATGCTGTGCGATCACATTGATGTAATCTTGATCCGCAGCAATCATTGTAAAATGATACGTTTTTAGCAAATGCAGAAACCGGTCGGAGAAATGTTCCTGCCGCATCTGCGCGAGATTCAAAATCAATACCCCGGAATTGATGTATTCACCTGGTTGAACACCAAAATCACGCTGAATGTATTCAATGGTTTCCGGGTATGTCATCATCACCGGATCTGCAACACCAGCGACTAAATTATCGCCTAGGTCAGTCGTAAACAATTCTGCCAAATCACCATCGGCAACCGTATCGGCATCAATATAAATTGCTTTATCATATTGCGGGAACATGTCAGCAATGAATAGCCGGAAATAAATCGTCAACGTCACATAATCGCCGCGCAGTTTATTTGTGTCGCCACTAATCTGCTGCGTGACCGCGTCCATGTCGATAAAGTTAATGGTAAAATGCGGCGCTGCTAAAGCCGCAAGCCGCGTCTGATTCTTTTGAAGTAAACCACTGTTAAGAATGTTGATAACGAAATCAGTTTGCGGATCTTTATTCGTTCGAATAGATGTCAAGGCAACAGCCAGACACGGTACGTAACCGTCATCGACAGAAAAGAAAATGGGAACCGTAGTTTGTTGAGGCATTTAAGACACTTCTTTCAATTTTGGGGCCAACTGACGATAATCGTTTAATAGATCATCATATTCATGAAGGCCAAGTTGTTGATGAACAGCACTGATTTGCCATGGCTTGACCGTCACAATACGAAACCGCGGCCAGAAACGGAATGAGGTGGTGAAATGTTGGAAGACAGTATCCGTTTCGACTTTATGTTGTTCATTATACTTCCGCGGCAAAATCTGCTTTGACTTTGCAATGATGTTCAGTGCACTTTGGTCTGGCATAAACAGCCAACGATGGCGGATCAGGCGCCGACAGCGAACCAGCAAGCCATCTTGCCGAATGCTAGCAAGGTTCATCAGCAAAACCCCGGAATTAATGTAATCAAACCAGGTTAATTTATGATGGAACCACCATTTGCCATAATGATCCAATACACCAGCAATATCGACGTCTTTCATTGGTTCTTGATACAGGTTGCTAAACGATCGACGGCACACAATATCAGTATCAAGATACAACACACGATCTGGCAACTCAGGAATCAAATCAGCATACAAACGCAACATGCAATAAGGGGTAAACATCGTGGTCATGTTTGCTTGCGGCGGATTAGCCATAAATAAATCAGTGATGTCAATCCGCGTCAAGCGGTGCTGCGGATTCTCCTGCCGCATCAAGTCAGCCATGCGCTCAGCCGTCACCGCAGAGAATGGCTGGTAAGCATGGCCATTGACGTTTAGCTTGGCGGTTAACACATAAATATGCAATGGTTGATCGGTATGCCGCATCAATGACAAGGTAGCAATCAAAACGCCATCCGTCATCTTCTCATCACCGCAAAACATGATGTTCATCGTCATGAGTCCGCCTCCTCTCGCTGCTGATAGTGAATATACGTTGCCGTACTCAAGGCGGCGCGAGTAGTCATCGCCGTTCGAACTTGCGCCTCTAACTGCTGCTGACGCGCTTTGAGCGGTAACTGTTCATCTGGCCAAAAAGGGCCATCGACATACAAGATCCGGCGTGGCTTTTGCCGCCACCGCCGGGCTTGATAAGTCATTGTGGTTGCAAATACTGGTGCATTGGTTGTCACCGGATAATGAAAAGCACCATTTTCAAACGGCCGAATGCCGGTATAGTAAGGCCAGACATGGGCTTCAGGATAAATCATGACCACATGTCGTTGTTTGATAACGCGCCGAATGGCTTGAGCAAACGGGCGCAATTGATGTAACTTGCTTGGCACCAGCAAACCGCCACCATAAGGCACGATTCGTCCTAGAATTGGCACGCTGAGATTAGCCGGTGATGCCAACGTAAAAACCCGGCGCGACTGATTCACGCGCATGGGTGTGAAAACATCCCCAAAAGGCTGGGTGTGATTACCATAAACAAAATAACCGCGTCCGGCAGCCTGGCGAAAGGCCTTGCGATTGCGAACATGTAAGACGCTGCGGCAATACCCTTGGGCAAAAAGCCAAGAACCCGCATAAACCAAATTTGCTTTGATCCGGAACCGCCACGAAGGCTCCCAGCGATAATTATCCGGGATCTCGGTTTCTTGATCAGGTGCAGCAACAACATCGTCTGTCAAGTGGCGATATGTCACGACTTTTGCCATTGTCGGCCCCTCTCTCTATAAACCGCCATCATGATGACGGATGCGTGTTGATCTACGAACCATCAATAGCATAACGCGTTGCTAAAGTTAGTCAACCCTAAAATAAATAATTTTGAGTGTTCACTCAAAATTATTTTCACTTTTATATGAGTCCTCAAGTATCTTTTCCGTTATTGAAGCGAGTGCTCACTCAATCAGATTAAATACCGTCTTTTGTTTTGTCTTCGTGAGCTTTATGATCAGCGTGCAATCGGCGCAAGGTGAATAATGTTGCAATCCAGATAACCGCAAAGATCAATGCGGACAGCATTGCCCGATCAAAAATCATAATCACAGCAGTCAGCCCTAAAAACGCCAAAATAAGATAATTTGAATAAGGATAAAATGGCATTGGAAAATCCGTTCCGCGCGGATGTTGTTTCTTATAGCGCAAGTGAGCGAGGACAATCATGCCCCAAACAAATAAAAAGCTGATTGTAGCAACACTTGAAACCAGTGCGAAAACAGACTCCGGTAAAAAAAGGTTCAAAATGACAGCCACAGCAATGGCTCCTGTTGAAATCATAATGGCCCGCGCTGGCACTTGTCGCCGAGACAGTTTAGCAGTCCAACGCGCGGACTTGCTTTTACCAGTTAATGTCAGTGAGAAGAGTAATCTGCCAGTGCTGAAAATAGATGAATTGCAGGCAGATGCTGCCGCTGTCAACACCACAAAATTAATAATGTCGGCGGCGGCTGGAATCCCGACATTACGAAAAACCTCGACAAAAGGACTATTAACGGGTGACACATCGCGCCATGGGTAGATGCACATAATGACAAACAATGCGCCAATATAAAACAGTAAAATCCGTATCGGAATCTCATTGATCGCTTCTGGAATCACTTTATGCGGATCTTTGGTTTCACTAGCAGTCAACCCGACCATTTCGATCCCGACGAAACTAAACACCACCATTTGCAGCGACATTAGAAACCCGCTCATTCCTTTTGGAAAAAAGCCGCCGTCATTAACGAGGTTGCTTAGGCTGGCATAGCCAACAGGCGTTTTATAGTGCACAAACAGCATAAAGACGCCGAGCGCAATTAACCCAATAATGGCCACGATCTTAATCAAGGCAAACCAGAACTCCGCCTCACCAAACAACCCAACGCTAACCAGATTCATTAGCAGCAACACTGCCAGTGCAATCAGGCCCGGCAGCCATTGAGGAACTCCTGGCAACCAGAATCGAATGTAGAGACCGATCGCTGTCACTTCGGCCATGGCGACCGCCACCCAACAAATCCAGTAGGTCCAGCCAGTCACCCAACCAGCATCTTTTCCCATATATTGGCTAATAAAATCAATAAACGTATGTGAATTCACATCGGACATCAGCAGTTCACCCAATGCCCGCATAATTAGAAAACAAATCCCACCTGTGATGAGATAAGCTAGTAAGATGGAAGGCCCAGCGGTGTGGATGGATTGACCAGATCCTAGAAAAAGGCCTGTCCCAATCGTTCCACCAATCGCAATCAGTTGCACGTGTCGGCTTTTCAAGTGACGCGCTAGTTCGGGCTTGTCATCTTTCTTGGCTTGCATGCTCATCCTCCTATAAACGTGTTAACCCGAAAAAAATCAGGACATAACAGGTTCTGTCTTTGCAAATGCAGAAATATCCCAGCTCTTTGAATCGTATCAGAAAAAATTATACACCATTTTCAGAAAACGCCCAACTGATCACCCTGTCACGATTTGAATCTGTTCTGGTGGCATTTTATCGACCAAAAAGCTTTGTAGATCTGTTGGCGACTGGCGAAACTGCAGTTTTAAAACCGTCACTTGACCGGCTTGCGCCAATAGCAGCGTCCCCCCAGCATTTGCCTGTAAAACAACGCCAGAAAGATTCTGATACAATCGAATGCTACCAAGCCCGCCAATCATCGCAGCATCAGCAAGACCCTTCTGCCAGCAGGCAAAACAGATAAACATAACGACAATAAAGACCCCGCTGACAAGATCGTCAAAATGTTGACTTTGCTGCAAGGTCAACACCAGAGAAAAGGCTGCCACCGCAAGATACAAAAGGATACGCCAGACTTTTGGTTGCGCATGTATCCGAACTTGAATGATATCAAAGATGGTCACACCAACTGAAATAATTGCAATCAGCAGGTAGGCCACGCTTAATAATGACATATTAATTCTCCTTAAGTTTGATAACCCATTCTAACCGATTCCAGTTTAAAAAGGCAGTGGCGACCGGATCAGTAAAGTCTATTCTAACGTCCTAAATCCTGTGACAGCAGCCATACCGCCTTGCTATCACAAGATGAAAAGTGTTTTGAAATGACAAAAAAAGCTGACAAGACAAGCGTTTGTCAGCTCTCCTTTTTCGTTACTTAAAAATCAATCAATCACGCAATATTAGCAGCTGCCCAATCCTTCACTTTGTCAATAAACGTGGCAAAAGCATCGCGGTCATTTAGATCCGGAAATTGGCCTAACAAGATCTGCTTAGCACGTTTGACATCCGGACTCGGTTTCTGTAAAACCAGCAGGCTCTTCTCCGCCTTTTGGTCAGCAAAGAAATCTTCCGGCAAATTCAATAACCCTTGGAAGTAGGTCGACTTCGCCAGCCAAGCTGTCAGCCCCGCCGCTTCTTCAGAACGGAAAACCTGACTCGGCACATAAAACAAACCCAGTCCTCCTGGCTTCAAGACCCGCATACTTTGCTCGATTAACAAATGATGCGCATAAGAATGTCCCTTGGCCGCCGCGGTCTCAAATTGCTTGGCGCGTTCGTCAACCGGGTAGTAACCAACTGGCAAATCAGAAACAACAACATCGATGTCTTTAAACAAAAGATTATCTAAGGCATCCTGATGAAAAAGATCAACATCTAACTGTTGCAACGTACTGCTCATGCCGGCAACTGCCAATAAGGTTTCGTCATTATCAATGCCGTAGCCTTTGACTGCCACCTGACGCGCATTGTGGAGCTGATTCATCACAGCAAATAAAAGGTTCCCCGTCCCGACGGCCAGATCGGCAACTTGCATCTTTTTTGGCAGATGTTGCGCAAAAACCGTCACCATAAATGTCGCAAGACTGGCCATGGCATCAGGCGTGACTTGCTTATTGGGTTCAATGCCATCTACCTTGATTGCCTTAACAAGCACTAATTGAATGGCTTGACGAATCTCTTCCGGCTCATAGGTGGCGAGTTTGATCTGATCAAACAACGCTGTTAGCTTCTTTTTAGCTTCATCGTTGGGAACACCGTCTTCTTGCATGACGTTGCCCGACGCAAGATCCTCTCCCGCCTCAATAACAGCAGCAATAAAAGATGTTTTCAATTGTTGATGCAAAATTGTCGTGCTTTCATCCAAAACATTGTACAGCTTCTCTAGATGTTCGTGGGCCAAGATGCTTCCCCCTATCAATACGGTTTCAGGCCTAAAAAACGATGCGTGCAGGTGCTGGTCATCGCCGACACTCCGCTTACCAGTGTACCGATTGAGAAAAGCTTATTCAAGCGCGTGAATCCCTGATTGAGTTGATTCAAGCTGTTCCTTAGTCGCTTCTTTGGTCTCACCAATCGCTGGCGGCGCTGATCGAATAGCTGATGTATCAGATTCCTTGCCAGCTGAAGTCGAGGAATCAGCCTCGCTTTTCGATTTATCAGACATCTGTTCTCGCCAATGGTTGTATGCCTCCGTAAATTGGCGCTTTTCTACCTGTTCAAGCACCTGATAACTTTCCTGCCAATCACGAAAACGTTGCATCGCGCCAACAGTCAGCATTAGGAGTAAAGCAAACAGTATCAGTGTGTTGATCAAAACACTACCGCGTATCTTCATCGATTTGCACCCCACCGTCAATCTTCTGCGAAGTCGTCAAATACAGACGATAGCGAAAGCCTTGAGCTACCTTGCTAAAATTGACACCGGTTAGATGCGTAAATAATGGCATATGCCCATTTTCAGATCCCATCACACGAACCATACCGCGAAAATGTTTGGTCTGATAAAAATTGATCGTGTAAGCTTTCTCGGGACTTCTCACCCTTACCGACATTAAGGCCACAGACCGCAACTTTTTATCTCGTACAAACATTTGCAAGTCATGCTCTGCTTGCAATGACGTGATTAGCACATGGTCTTGAAGCGTGAACCGCGTGACATGCAATAAAACCGGTCGCCATAACAGCATGACCGCCGCAAGTAAAATCAGGCTGACCACCACTTCAATTAAAGTAAAGCCTTTAAGGCGTGAACGTATATGTTGATCGACCCTTTTGGGCATGCGCCTTTACCTCCTGCGTATTGACGGTTACTTGCCACACATCAGGTCCAACTTGAACCGTCGTCTCTCCGCCTCGTACTGGCAAATGAACAAGCGCCACCCGTGCCGCATAATAGGCCGTCGTTCGCTGTCTGGATTCAACCACAACTCGGTCATATAACCGCACTAACACCATTAACCAACCAACCGCCAGCAAGAGCACCCCCAGAGCTGCAAGATGTTCAATTAACAAAGAACCTGTTAATGTTTTGGTACTTTTTGGAATAAGAACCGCCCCCATTCAAACTGTAGGGTTATATGCCAGTAATAGCCGTCTTGACTGAGAAAATTTACGCTGCGGTTGCCTTTCAATTTACCTGATGGTTCTCTCGTCGTTTTTGTAGGAATTTTATCGTCATATTTCAAGGATGGCGGAAATGGCAAAATTCGTTTTGAACCATTAAAAAGACTAAATGTCACCTGACGTGCCTCATCATTGACAGACATGGTGCCAATTTTATGCGTGGCATATGCCTTCATCCCCATTGATTCCCATTGTTCCCGCATAGTTTCGATAAACTTGGTCTCCTGATGACGGCGAATCACACTTTGCCCAATAGGAACGGCTGCCAGTGTTAAACCCGCTAGCACAACCAAGACCGCCACCACTTCAAGCATCACAAAGCCACGCAGCCGTTTCAAGGAACTTTAAATTTCGGCGGATTGTCACCGCTCATCGTTGCCTTGCCTTTTTCCAAGTCCTTCGCCTGCGCATCGGTAATCACGCCTTCTCTGACTAAATCAGGAATTGTTTTAAGTGATTTCTTGTCAGCATCCGGCTCGTTATAGGCCATTTCAATTTGTGAATTCACAGTTGCCACCGTAGCTTTTAGATTCTGACTTTCAACACGTTTCATTTGCCCTTGGATTGTCAAAACCAAAGCTAACGTCAATAAAATAATGACCCCAAGTGCTGCAATCACTTCAATCAATGTAAAAGCCCGTAATCGTTTGCGTCGCATGGTCATCCTCCGAAAGATTGATAGAGTGGTAAGAGAATTTGCAAATAAACCAGTAAAATTTCGCCACCAATAAGCAAAAACAGCAATGGCTGCACCAAGTTCACCAGTCGTTCTAAACGTTGCTGCAACTGTAAAAATAGTTGTTCACCAAAAAGTTTTAAGCCGGTCGCCACTAAGTGATGTGTCTGGCCCATTGTCAATAAACGGGCAACTTCAGGTGGCACAAAGGCTTCATGTAACGCATCGGCCAACTCAGCCCCTTGTTGAATCTTTTGTTGAATGCGTGCTCCTAAATCACCCAACGGACCGCCAACGGTTATCAAGTGTCGGCAAAAGTCGGCAATCTCAGCACCTGCCAGTAAGAAGTGGGCGGCTCCGGCTGTGAACTGAAACTGATAGTACACTTGCATGACGCCACGGACACCAGGCAATCGTTGTAAGAGTTGCAAGCGTTGAGCCAACGTCAGTCGATGCCACCCGAGCCATATTAACAACCCGGCGGCTAAGCCCCCACCCATGGTCATTAACTGCGTATGCACTAAATGCGATTGTGGTAACGCCAAGGCTGGCAACACGCCAAACACAACGACCACTTGCAAGGTAACAAGCATGCCCAGTAACACAAGTGGGTAAATTAACAGTTGACCAATCCGCTGACGATTCCGCACTCGCAAGCCTAAGTAATCACCAGCCACGGCCAATGCCTTTGCCAAATCCCCATGAACCTGTGCTAGTTGCAGTTGTTGAAAGAGGATGGGAGCTAATGCCTGATGGCCAACTGCTTCTGGCAATCCGATGCCAGAAGCCAAATCCGTTTCGATTCGTTCCCAAATTCGCCGGTATTTCGGTATACTCACACGCAAATAAGCAAACACATCCGGCAAACTAAAACCAGCAGCAATTAACGCAGCGCTTTGACGGCAAAACCGTTCCTGAATCACCAGCGGCATGCTCACGAAACCACCTCCTGATCAGCTTGCCCTACTTGCTTGAAAACCACGACTTCCGCCACTGGGTGAATCATTGGCCGATACTGCAAACTGATCGCCGCACTCGCCGTCAATGCCGCCGCTACTAACTCATCCGGCAAGCCAAAACTGCTCAGCCTTAAGGGTGTATCCGCCGCTGATCGGGCATGCACGGTCGCTAGGACAATGTGACCGCTAATCGCCGCTTCGCAAGCACTTTGCGCTGTTTGTCGATCACGAATTTCTCCAATCAGCAAGACGTCTGGTCGATGGCGCAGCGCCGCCTTCAGTAATTGCGGATAGGTCATGTCTGCCTCCGGATTGACTTGCAACTGTAAGAATTGCGGCTGATTGATCTCAACTGGATCCTCGATCGACAAGACCATTCGTGATTCCGCCAAACGCGTCGCTAACTGATAGAGTAATGTCGTTTTTCCTGACCCAGTCGGCCCAGCTAGGGTCAGCATGCCGCGTTTCTGCAGTAAAATACCCAACAGACGATCTAACAGATGACGTGCGCCTGCAGCATCTGGAATGCCTTTGATTATGCGAACTACCAGTGATTCACCACCGCGAAAGTCAGCCACTGAACTTAACCGTAAAAAAGCTGCTGATTCCTTTTGATAAAAGGCTCCCAATTGAACGCGGCGATGTTCGGCAACATTCATGCCCGCCATAAATTTCAAGTAATTAATTTCTTGCTGCCCACGTTTGCTGTCTCGCTCGGCGATTGTTACCAAGCCCGTCGGTACCCGTAGGCGAATCAAATAACCTTGCGGACTAGGCAAATAGTAAATATCGCTAGCACCCTTTTCCAGCGCAATTGTCAAAAGCTTATTCACCGATTGCATCGTTTTTCCCCCTGTATTAAAAGAGTTCGCGAGCGTCATATATCACCCCGTCCTCTTTACTATTTTGGGCAGAAAAAAAGACGAGGATTTTCCCTCGTCTTGATCACTAGCTATCAATCGATGCATTAATCGTCTGGCCAGTCGCCGGCTGTGTAAACTTCCTGCACATCATCGTCGTCTTCCAATTGATCAATCATAGCTTGGAATTGTTCAACTTTATCTTCTGGAATCGGGGTCAGGTTTTGCGGAACCATTGTCAGTTCGTTTTGGACAAACTTGTACCCTTTTTCCTCAAGCGCGTCGCGAACCTGAGCAAATTCTTTAGGATCGGTGTAGATTTCAAATGCCTCATCTGAAGTCTGCATATCTTCTGCACCGGCTTCAAGCGCATCTTCTAGCATCTGATCTTCGTCAACATCAAGGTCATCACGGCTAATCACCAGATAACCTTTTCGATCAAACATGTATGAAACCGCACCAGCAGCTGCCATGTTCCCACCGTGTCGGGTGATCGCCACTCGTACGGTACTGGAAGTCCGGTTGCGATTATCGGTCAAAGCTTCAACCAAAATCGCCACACCACCTGGCCCATAGCCTTCATAGGTCACTTCGTCATAGTTGGCCGCATCACGATCACTTGCTTTATCTAAAGCACGCTTAATATTGTCTTTTGGCATATTGGCAGCTTTAGCTTTGTCCATGACTAAACGAAGGGAAGGATTACCACTGGGGTCAGGACCACCTTGCTTTGCTGCCATGTATAATTCACGTGATAATTTCTGGAAAATTTTACCACGTTTCGAATCCTGAGCATTTTTACGGCCCTGAATGTTATGCCATTTGGAATGTCCTGACATGATAAACCCTCTTTTCGTAAGTTTAGGAGCATATGAATCGCTAAAATTATAGCAAAGATCGGCACTTTATTCAATGACGCTTCTGCCGCCATAACCATAACCACATTAAGGTCACGGCCACAGCCGCAGCAGCAGTATCGAGCATCACATCTTGGAAAAGCGGTGTCCGCCCGCCTGTCAGCATTTGATGAAACTCGTCAAATGCCGCAACACCGGTACAACTTAAGACCATTAGCGGCCAATGCAGCCAACGATTTTTCTGATACATAAACGTGCCTTGTGTCAGACCAAGACCTAATAGGAAAAAGATGCTGACATGCGCACCTTTGCGAATGAAAAATTCAACAAATTTAAAATAACCTACCTCAGCAATTGATTGCTGTTCACCCGCATAATTAAAATGAATATCACTTAAGGCTTGCTTAAACGGTTCATTGTGTAACAAGCGTTCCAATAACGGCACCGTTGTTTGCTCTTTGTAAGTCATACTGGAACTAAAGAACAAGACAAACAAAAGGACTGCCGCCAGCCACAACCCCCAATGTTTTTTAAAAGACGTCACAAACTTCTACCTGCTTTCACTCAGACTTTTCTCATCTACGGTATAATAAAGCTATTTCGAAAGGAAGTGCCAATATGTCTTATCCAATTAACTGGAACCTCGATTCGATTTTCCCCGGTGGTATCGACTCACCGCAACTTGCCGACCGAATTAGCGATGTGACGGCCAAATTGCCTCAACTGGAGTCAAAAGTAGCCGCTTGGGCCCCTGACCACGATGCTCCTGAGTTTACCGATTTCATCACACTTTGGCAACTGCTGGAAGACATTGGCAAAGGCCTCGCTACTACTAGCAGCTTCGTCGAGATGATTGCCAGCGCTGATACAGCTAATCTGAAAACCGGGCCTGTTCAAGGTCAGCTCACGACACTTTATACCCGTTTTCAAAACATTAACAACCCGCTGGCCAAAAAACTCGCAGCCATGTCACAAGCAGCTTTCGATCAGCTAACGACCACATCAGCTTTAAGCGCTAGTCGTTTTGGCTTGCAAGAAATGCGCGACCAGGCAAAGGAACTGTTAGATGATCAAACCGAAACGATGATTAACGATCTGGCAGTCGATGGTTTTACTGGCTGGAGCGATCATTACACCACCTTGAGTGGCAGTCTTAAGTTCCCAATCACACAAGATGGCAAAACCACAGAGCTTAGTGCTGGCCAAACCCAGAATAAATTCGAAGGCGATCCTGACACTAAAACGCGTGAACAAGTCTTTAACGTTTGGGAACAAACGTGGGACGATCATGCCAGTCTGTTTGGTGAGACCCTGAATCACATTGCCGGCTTCCGGCTTACGAATTATCGGTTGCATCATTATCCGGATTATCTTTTCAAGCCGTTGCAATACAATCGCATGCAACGTGCCACGCTGGATCAAATGTGGCACACCATCAGCGCCAACAAACAGCCTTTTGCTGCTTACCTCACGCGCAAGGCCGAATTAACTGGCAAGCCAACAATGCCATGGTATGACCAATGGGCGCCAGTCATCGTGGGCGATTTTCAGCCAAAGACCTATACCTTCGATGAGGCCGCCGAATTTATTGTGAACAACTTTGCCAAGTTCTCACCTAAAATGGCTGCCTTTGCCAAACAGGCATTTGAAAATGGCTGGATCGAAGCTGAAGATCGGCCAGGCAAGCGCGCTGGCGGTTACATGACCAGCGTCCCAGATGTCAAAGAAAGTCGTATTTTCATGACCTTCGATGGTTCAGCATCTGGTGTTTCCACCATTGCCCACGAATTGGGCCATGCTTTCCACAGCAGTATTTTGAAAGATATGCCGCTACTGCGTCAAGATTATGCAATGAATGTTGCCGAAACTGCATCAACTTTTGCAGAATTAATCGTTGCAGATGCCACAGTCAAAGCAGCAACCTCACCGGCTGAGAAACTTAATTTGTTAGACGCTAAAATGGCCAATCCATTGGCGATGCTGTTAAATATCCATGCTCGCTTCCTGTTTGAAGACAGTTTCTATCAGGAACGGGAAAAGGGAATTGTCAGTGTGCCACGACTGAAAGAACTTATGACGACTGCGCAACAACAGGCCTATGCAGGTGGTCTAAGTTCTTTTGATCCCATGTATTGGGCAGACAAGCTGCATTTCTACTTCGACAACCCACCGTTCTACAACTTCCCTTACACTTTTGGTTATCTGTTCTCTAGCGGTATTTACGCAAAGGCCCAAGCATCTGATAATTTTGAAGATGATTACATTGCTTTGTTGCGGGATACGGCGAATATGACAACAGAAGCACTAGCGAAAAAACATCTCGGGGTTGACTTAACGCAACCGGATTTCTGGCAGCAAGGCATTGATTTAGCCGCCAAAGATGCGCAACAGTTTATGACTTTGAGTGAAGGTTACTTGAAATAAAGTTCTTCCCGATTTGCAACGTGTCACTTAGCGCACAAATACTTAATTTGTGCTTATTAAAAAAGTGTTGCATCACGAGGATGCCCGTGATGCAACACTTTTTTATATACATGGATCACGATCCGCTACAACGTCAGACACCAAGCTGGGGATTGAATCCACATCTTGACATGAATGACACCGATCACCAAATGAAATTCTTAGCGATTATTCAACGGTCACTGACTTAGCCAGATTACGCGGACGGTCAACATCGTAACCACGATCCGCACTAGTAAAGTAAGCCAAGAGCTGTGCCGGGATAATCGTCAAAAGCGGTGCAAGTAATGGATTGATTTCATCGACAACGATTTGGTCACCATCTTGGGCTTGACTAGCCATTGCGATATGAAGCACCTTGGCACCGCGAGCTTGCACCTCGTCCGCATTGCTGCGAGTGCGCGCTGCTGTAACCGGATCAGAAATGATTGCAACCACTGGCGTATTCTTTTCAATCAAAGCAATCGTACCATGCTTCAATTCACCAGCTGCAAAGCCTTCTGCCTGAACATAACTGATTTCCTTGAGTTTCAATGCTGCTTCCATGCTGGCATAGTAATCATCGCCACGGCCAATGTAGAAAGCATTGCGCGTGGTCTTGAACATGTCAGTTGCTAGTTCATGGATGCGATCCTTTTGGTCAATCAAAGCCTGCTGACCAGTTGCTGCCAACCCAAGTTCATGGATCACATCGAAGTCCTTAGCAGCCTGCAATCCTTTAGCCTCGCCGACTGCTTTCGATACGAGCGCTTCAACGGCGATTTGTGCCGTGTAAGCTTTGGTAGAAGCAACCGCAATTTCTGGGCCGCCATGCAACTGCAACATAAAGGTTGCTTCACGAGCAAGCGTTGAGCTGGCAACGTTTGTGATCGTTAATGTCTGATAACCGCGTTCCTTGACTGACACAAGGACCTGACGGATATCAGCAGTTTCCCCACTTTGGGTTAGGAAAATGAACAGTGGGTGCTTGGACAACAGTGGTTGATGATAGGCAAACTCAGAAGCAACATGCACTTCTGTCGGAATACCTGCCAATTGTTCGAACAAAGGTGCACCGACTAAACCGGCATGATAACTGGTACCAGCCGCAACGATATACAAACGATCAGCTTGCTGTAAAGCTTTCAGCAAATCTTCTGGCAAAACGATGTTGCCATGATCATCGGTATACTTTTCGACCAAACGCCGCATAACGATTGGCTGTTCGTCGATTTCTTTAAGCATGAAGAATGGGTACGTACCTTTAGAAACTTCACCATCATCAACTTTAACGGTGAATGGCTTACGTTCCTCAACTTTGCCGTCAATCGTTTCAATGTGAATGGCATCAGCCGTCAAGGTCACGATTTCCTGATCCTTCAGTTCAACAAACTGATCGGTTTCACTAAGCATTGCCAAGGCATCAGAAGCCACCACATTAAAGCCTTTACCACGGCCAATCAGTAATGGACTCTTGTTTTTAGCAACATACAGCACTGTTGGGTCAAGGCGATCAACCATCGAGAAAGCATAAGAACCTTGGATCATTTTCAAGGTTTTGCGCAGTGCTTCCTTAGCAGACAGACCTTCGCGGGCAAACAAGGCAATCAGCTGAACAACAACTTCGGTATCCGTATCACTCTGTAATTCAATGTCTTGCAAGTACTGCTGCTTCAGTTCGTTAGCATTGGTCACAACGCCGTTATGCACCAGATAAAACCGTTCGTCATTGGAAACATGCGGATGGGCGTTGGCTTCGGTAGGGCCGCCATTGGTTGCCCAGCGCGTATGGCCAATCCCCATAACGCCTTGAACATCAGGCGTAACCGCTTCTTCAAGATTGGAAATGTGGCCGACGCGCTTAATTAAATGATCATGGCCGGCTTGGTCATTCACGTAAATGCCGGCTGAATCATAGCCGCGGTATTCCAACTTCTCTAATCCCTTAAGCAAGATGTGCGTTGCATTCTTTTTACCGATAACGCCAACGATTCCACACATAGTCAACATCCTTTTCATTTTTGTCTAAAAATTGGTTTAGACAGATTTTTTTATTGGTATTGTTGAAAGCAAAGCTAACTATAGTTTTTAATAGGCTATATGTCAACACCATTTTTTCACTGGTATACTTGAAACATATATATTGGTCTATATTAATTTACCCAATTCTTATGCACACTGGCTTTGAGATTTTATGAACGCGCTTTCAAAGTGTGCCAATTGCGAATGCTATCACCAGACAAAAAAACCGAGTTGTCGATGAGACCCGTGACAACTCGGTTAAAATAAAGTTTAAATTTTTGATAAAGACAGCAGCTAATCTTCCTTGCTGCCCATTTCTTGCTTCACCACATCCACGATTTGATCCACATAACGGGAAACCAAATCTTCGGTTTTGGCTTCGGCCATGACCCGCAACAAAGGTTCAGTGCCTGAAGGGCGAACCAGAACACGGCCATCACCGGC
Source organism: Lacticaseibacillus sp. 30 (assembly GCF_053819265.1). Taxonomy (NCBI): domain Bacteria; kingdom Bacillati; phylum Bacillota; class Bacilli; order Lactobacillales; family Lactobacillaceae; genus Lacticaseibacillus; species Lacticaseibacillus sp. 30. The sequence goes on along the minus strand of NZ_JBSOQX010000002.1, from coordinate 135,576 downwards.
CATTTCTTTTTCGACGGTATCAATGGCACTTTGGATTTCTGGATAAGCTTGCCAATTTTCCTTGTCCGCAACTTTCACATTAACCAGTTTCTGCGGATAGTCTTGAACAGGTGCGGCTAATTCAGACAACTTCTTGCCGGTTTTCTTCATGACATTTAACAAGTGAATGCCTGTTAGCATGCCATCCCCGGTATTGTGATAATCAAACAAAATAACGTGGCCAGACTGTTCGCCGCCAATATTATAGCCATCTTTGCGCATGGCTTCGACAACGTGGCGATCACCGACGGCCGTTTGCACGGACTTCATGCCATTCGCTTCTAATGCCTTATATAACCCAAGATTACTCATAACAGTGGTGACGACAGTATCCTGCTTCAGCCGGCCCTGTGACTTCATATAACTACCGAGAATGAACATAATCTTGTCGCCATCAACGATATTGCCTTGTTCATCAACTGCGATACAGCGATCACCGTCACCGTCAAACGCGAGGCCAACATCAGCACCTTTTTCGACGACAAATTTCGATAACGCCTGCGGATGCGTTGAACCAACGTTAGCATTGATATTAAGCCCATCTGGACTGATTGCCATTGTATCAAAATCGGTCTCAAGATCAGCAAAAATTCGACTAACTAACCCACTCGTTGCACCATTTGCGCCATCCAAGCACACATGAATGCCACTCAGATCATCTGCCAAGGTTTGCTCAAGAAATTGGGTGTACTTGAGTGCGCCTTCAGGATAATCGTCTACTGTACCTAATCCTTCAGCAGCCGGCCGTGGAAGTTTGTCTTCTGGCGCATCCAGTAAGGCTTCAATTTCTTCTTCAGTATCGTCAGACAATTTGTAGCCGTCCGCTCCAAAGAACTTGATGCCATTATCGGCAACCGGATTATGCGACGCCGAAATCTGGATACCAGCATCGGCGCCTTGAATCTTGATTAAATAAGCAACAGCAGGCGTTGTGATCACGCCTAAATCCAGCACTTCAATCCCAACAGAAAGCAAGCCAGCAATTAAAGCATCAGCCAACATCTGCCCTGAGATTCGTGTATCGCGAGCAACCAAAACCAATGGGCGTCGACTCGCATCTTCTTTGTGCTGCGTCAAAACATAGCCGCCTGTCCGCCCTAGCCGGAAAGCCATTTCCGGACTTAGTTCCTTGTTTGCAATGCCACGAACGCCATCAGTACCAAAATACTTTGTCATCTTAATTCTTCCTCATTTCTTTCAGCCATTATTGTCGCTTGTTGATGTACTTGAGTCTGATTCACTGGCACTCGAGGTGCTTGCGGCGCTCGAACTCGAAGTACTGGCGCTCGCTGTTGAACCGCCATTGTTGTTATTATCATCATTACCAGTGTTGCCAACACTAACCGTCACTTTAAGTGATTTCGGACTAGCAGCAGAAATGCCATCATTCAAATCAGTCACGTTGTAAGTCCGAGTTGTCGTCGTGCTAATACCGCTGACATCGACGTCCACGGTTAATTTACTCAACTTGTCCAAACTACTTTGGTCTCCGTATACGGTAACCTGTTTTGTGTCAGAGGACAAGACATACGTGCGTCCTGGCACGGCATTCCCAGTTTGTTTTAGCTCCACGGTAAGTTTCTTGCTAGGTTGAGAAATCGGTAAGGTTACATGAACAGTCTGCGGTGCCAACACAACATTCATCGTATTGCCGTTCTCATCAAGCGCCTGTAACAGCACCTCTTGGTCAACCGTACTCCGGGTATTGTGCGACAGCGAGACATTTGCCACAACCTGTGCGATCGAGTCAATCACGGATCGTGCGCCAGTGACATCCACTGTTCGCGTCGACAGCTTTGGCTCACCAGCTGCATACCCGGATGCGATACTGGCTTTATTATAGCGAACCTGAATCGGCATCGTCTTATTGTCCCGAACCTGAATGTCAACGGTCACAGATTTAGGCGAAATCGAATAACTCAAATCCTTATTCAAACCTTCTGCCTTCAACCGAACACGATGCTTGCCAACACCGAGTTTGGTAAGATCAGCAATGATCCGAAAATTTTGGGTGTTGGCGGTCATCGTGACTAATGAAGCCGTTCCTGTCAATGCAACTGAAACTTTTGACGGATAACCGGTAATAAAATACTTGTCCGTGTTGGCATTTACCTGTAACGGCACTTTCACGGTCTGGGTTTTGTTGGCAACCAAGGTTGTATCATCATTTGCACTTTGTCTGGTGTTGTTGATGCTTTCAACGTTGACATAAGCAAAAAGCCCAATCGCGAGAAGCAGAGCCAACAACCGATTAACCCATGGATTATCCCATAAGCGATTCATTGCTTGCCCTCCTTCTTTTTACGTGACTTAAACCGGCGCGAAAAGAAACTGACAACTGGGTTCGGATTCGGCGCCTCTTCTTTTGGCACTAACTGCGCCGTCAGAAACTTCATATAGTCATCACGCGTCAAATTACGAATCAGGTTGTTGTTATTTGTGATCGTCACTTCCCCAGTTTCTTCAGAGACAACGATCGTCAACGCATCGGTCACTTCACTGATCCCGACAGCAGCACGATGGCGCGTACCAAGTTCTTTAGGAATGAGATTGCTGTCAGATAAAGGTAAGTATGCAGCCGCAACCGCAATTCGATTGTCCCGAATGATCACCGCCCCATCATGCAACGGCGTATTCGGTATGAAAATGTTGATCAGCAGCTCTCCACTAATATCAGCATCCAAGGGAATACCTGTCTCAATGTAATCCTCCAGCCCGGTACTCTTCTGGATCGTCATTAAGGCCCCGATCCGGCGCTTGCTCATATATTGAATAGCCTTATCAAGTTCTTTGACCATCCGTACTTCGACTTCGTGCTGGTTATTATTCGACCGAAAAATCAAGGAACCGCGACCTAGGTGCTCAAGGCCACGCCGAATTTCCGGCTGAAAAATAATAACCAGTGCTGGCACACTCCAAGTAATAACCAAATCAGTTAAATAACCGACCGTCTTCAACTGAAGGAACCAAGAAATAATCTTGATCGCAGCAATGACAAAAACGCCTTTCAGAAGCTGAACCGCTTTTGTACCGCGAACAAGCATGATCAAACGATAAATGACATACCAGACGACGAGGATGTCAACCAGATTGATCAAGGTGGACCAAGTTAATAAATTTGTCAGATAGGTGCGCATCCGCGTTCCTCCATTATGGTTTAGAATCAAACTTCTGAATAATTATACCACGAGGTGTGCACAGGCGCGGCCAGAAACGGGAGCATAAGCGGTTTCAGTCGCTATAACACAGCTTGAAGCAGCTTTTAGATGCCATCCTTTTGACAACAATCCGATTGATTTGGCTGATGACTTTTAAACTTTTAGTTGCTTTTACCCCAAAATTGGCGATAATGGCAGGTGAGTGAGCACTCACTATATTATTGAGAAAGTGACGCGATAATATGCAAACAAATCAAGCTGTTCAGGTCAGCGCCCTCACCCAAGGCTATGGTAAACAGATCGTGCTTAAGGACATCAACTTGACCTTAAATCATGGTCAAATTCTTGCTTTAATCGGTCCTAGCGGTGCTGGCAAAACCACTTTAGTCAGTACCATTATGGGTATGTTGCGCCCACGCACCGGACAAGTCAGCGTTTTAGGGCAAGCCGTGCCGAATCGCCCCCTACTCGCGAAAATCGGCTTCATGGCTCAGACTGATGCCTTATATGAAAGTTTAACCGGTGCCGAGAACCTGACATTTTTTGCCAAAATGCAAGGCGTCCCACACGCGCAGATTACCAAACAAATGGCTTATGCTGCTAATGTCGTCAATCTGCAACCGGCCTTAAAGCAACCAGTTAAGGATTATTCAGGCGGGATGAAGCGCCGATTATCGCTCGCCATCGCCCTCATCAGTCAACCGCAGCTGTTGATTTTAGATGAACCGACCGTTGGCATTGATCCTGAGCTGCGCCAACAAATCTGGTATGAATTGCATCGTCTGGCGGATCAGGGTGTCGCCATTATTTTAACGACCCACGTCATGGCTGACGCCGAAGAAGCGGACACGTTATTGATGATTCGCAACGGGACTGCCATTGCCCAAGGGACACCGGCACAATTAAAGGCAGATTATCAAACGGACTCGATTGAAGCGGTCTTCTTAGCCGCAGGGAGGCAGCAAGATGCGCATTGAAGCGTTGATTAATCGGATTTTAAAAGAAATGCTCCGCGATAAGCGCACGTTAGCCCTGATGTTTATCGCGCCTTTATTTATCATGACGTTGATCTTTTTTCTTTTTCAATCCAATACGGACACCAAGGCTGATTTGGCAGTTCATGGTGTTGATTCGTCACTAACAAAGGCGATCGATACCAAACACGTTCGATTGCATCAGGTCAATAATGACCAACCCATCGCATTAATCAAGGCTCATGATTATGCCGGTGTGCTCACGCAGGATGGCGATAAGCTGACCCTGACGTTGGCCAACGCTGATCAAGGAAAAAGCGCGATTCTGAAACAAACCTTGCAAGCCGCTTCTATCAAACTAAAAATGCAAGCCGCAGCCACAGGGCTTAAGATCCAAGCAACCACCTTACAAAAGCTTGCGACAGCTCTCAAACAGGCCACGCGCGGCGCAGCCCAGATTCCAGAACCCCATCAACCAAAAACACCGAGTTACACGTTAACAACCCATTACCGATATGGCTCAGCCGACTCAACTTACTTTGACACCCTGTTGCCGATTTTAATGGGATTCATTGTCTTCTTCTTTGTCTTTTTGATTTCGGGCATCGCTTTGTTGCGCGAGCGGACCACTGGCACCTTATACCGTTTACTGGCAACGCCGGTTCGCCGCGGTGAAATCATTAGCGGTTACCTACTAGGTTATGGTATTTTCGCCATTATTCAGACATTGCTAATCGTTGGTTATTCCTTGATCGTATTCAAAATTCAAATTCTTGGCAGCATCCCCGCCATCTTTTTGATCAATTTACTATTAGCGTTCACTGCCTTGGCACTGGGCTTGTTGGTTTCAACCTTTGCTAACACTGAATTTCAGATGCTGCAATTCATTCCAATTGTGGTTATTCCCCAAATTTTCTTTACGGGATTAATTCCAATTGATCACATGCTTGGGTGGCTGCAACCCATCGCTCACATCATGCCTTTATACTATGGTGCTAATGCCTTAACCGGTATTATCGCCAAAGGCCAGTCGCTTGCCGTCCTCTATCCGGATGTGTTGGCTTTATTCGGATTCTTCCTATTATTTCTTGGATTAAATCTACTCACGATGCGAAAATACCGGCAAGTATAAAGTCGAGCAATTTTTATTGAAGGGAAGCGATCTCGCGATGCACACACGTAATATTACCGATTTGTTTTCCGCTTCACTTGCCAAAAGCAATCTATCCGCTAAACAGCAAGCCGTTTTAAAGGCCAGTTTAGCGTTATTTGCTAGTCAAGGCTTTGATCGCACTAGCACTAAAGAAATTGCTGAAACGGCACAGGTCAGCGAAGGCACAGTTTACAAGCAGTTCAAGACGAAAGATGGGATTCTTCAGGCGCTACTAGCCCCTATGATTCGCCAAGTAATGCCAAACGTATTAACCGAGTTTGTTAATGAAGTTGGTGAACAAGATTTGCCCGACTTACACACTTTTTTAACGTTCATTGTTCATGATCGTATGCAGTTTGCCATTGCTAATCAAGCCCAGCTACGGGTTTTAGCAGCCACTGTTCTTCGTGATGCTGCCTTAGGACAAGAGCTCGCTGAGCAATTCAACCACGAGTTATCGGGAAAAGCCGCGCGCCTTTATGCAACTTATCAGGCTAACGGACAATTGGTGGATTGGCCATTTAACCGAGTCCTACGAGCCATTTTTGGAACCGTGCTTAGTTACCTATTACCACTCATTATCGGTGAACAATCCGCTTTTGATCTCGAAACTGCCGTTCACGAAGCGGTTGAATTCTTAGAACGCGGTCTCCGCGCCTAAGCCGAAAAGTTTAATTACTTAAAAACAGCACTTTGGGTGTTTTCCGCCGCTCAGAACGTTAGAATGAAGCTAAACATCTTTATGAAGGAGACGTGCTTAAGTCATGAAAAATGAAAAGGAGACGCGGCGCAAGTTTGCAACGGATCCCGTCCCGGATCTGATGACGGATTTGCACACAACGTCAACTGGATTAACGCAGAAGGAGGCCGACGACCGCCTAGAAAAATATGGGGAAAACGTGATTACTCGGGAAAAGCAACAATCACAATTACTCATTTTCCTCAAAAATTTCACAAGCGTGATGGCCATTCTGTTGTGGGTCAGCGGCTTTGTCGCCATCCTGTCAGGCACCCTCGAATTAGGGATTGCCATTTGGCTGGTCAATATTATCAACGGTGTTTTCAGCTATTGGCAAGAACATGAAGCTCAAAAAGCAACTGACTCGTTAATGAAAATGCTACCGGCTTATACGCAAGTTTATCGCGATGGCAAACTGCAACAAATTAATGCAACCAAAATGGTACCTGGGGATGTTTTCAATCTTCAGGCAGGCAATGCGGTTCCGGTTGATGCGCGCTTGATTAAGGCCACTTCGGTTCAAGTTGATCAAAGTGCCCTGACTGGTGAATCGGTACCTGAATCAAAAAAAGTTGCCTTTGATGCTGGTCAAGGTGAGTTCGCGGAATCAAACCTTGTTTATGCTGGCACTACTGTTGGCGCTGGCACGGCAACTGCAGTGGCATTTGCCACGGGGATGAATACCGAGTTTGGTCGAATTGCGGCGTTAACGCAACAACAAAAACCAAGTCTGAGTCCCTTACAATTAGAGCTAAATCGTTTAACCAAACAGATTTCACTGATTGCTATCGGTCTTGGTCTGGTATTCTTCGTTTCGGCAATCTTCTTTGTCCACTACCCTGTGGCTCAAAGTTTCATTTTCGCCTTGGGTATGATCGTAGCCTTCATCCCTGAAGGCTTGTTGCCAACAGTCACATTGTCCTTGGCTCAAGGCGTTCAACGCATGGCCAAAAAGCATGCGTTGTTAAAAGATCTGAATAGTGTTGAAACCTTAGGCGAAACCACGGTGATCTGTTCAGATAAAACCGGCACCTTAACCCAAAATCAGATGACCGTGGATCACATCTGGACACCTGCTCATTCCTTCACCGTTACTGGCCAAGGCTTCGTGAATAATGGCCAGATTCAACTGGACGGGAAACCCATTAAATATGGCACCGATGCCGATCTGGATTTGCTGATCCGCTTAGTTGCCTTCAATAATGATACTGAAGTTGAGCCGTCAAAAGGCAGTGCTCGGCCGAAAATCCTAGGTACCCCGACTGAAGCCTCACTGGTCATTTTGGCCCAAAAGTCCGGCATTGATACCAAGGCATACAGCATTAAGTATCCACGCCTGAAAGAGCTGCCGTTTGATTCAGATCGGAAGCGTATGACCACCATTCATCAACATGACGATCACACCTTATCAATTTGCACCAAAGGCTCGCTGAGCGATTTGCTGCCGCATTGTGACACTATCCAAGAAAATGGCAAAGTTCGGCCACTGACTGAAGACGATAAAAAAGCGATTGACGATGCCAACCGCAAATATGCTTCCCTCGGCCTGCGTTCCATTGCCACCGCTTATCGTGAGGTGCCTCAAGAAACAGATAAAGAAAAACAACTTGACGGCCTCACAATCGACACGGCCGAAACCAATTTGACCTTTGTTGGCTTAGCAATCATGTCCGATCCGCCACGTCCGGAAATTTACGAAGCCATCAAGAAATGTCACCGTGCCAGCATCAAAATTATTATGGTTACCGGCGACTCTTCCTTAACAGCTAAGTCCGTCGCGGTCAAAATCGGCCTCACTTCTGACAAAGCGCGGGTTGTCACCGGTGGCGAACTCGATTCAATGAGTAAAGAAGATTTAAAAAAGGCACTTGCTGGCGAAATCATTTTCGCACGGGTCGCCCCAGAGCAGAAATACAAAATCGTCTCAACCTTGCAAGAAATGGGCGAGATCGTTGCTTCTACCGGCGATGGTGTCAATGATGCCCCAGCCTTGAAAAAAGCCGACATTGGTGTTGCCATGGGCGTTACCGGCACCGATGTCGCCAAGGATGCCGCTGATATGATCCTAACCGATGATAACTTTGCCTCAATTGTTGCCGCCATTGAAGAAGGTCGAACCGTTTACAGTAACATTCAGAAATTCCTGATCTACATCTTGAATTCTAACTTGCCTGAAGCGGTACCTTCAGCCTTATTCCTGTTCTCACGTGGTGCGATTCCGCTCCCGTTGACTGTCATGCAAATTTTGACCGTCGATCTTGGCACCGACATGATGCCAGCCTTAGGTCTTGGCTCTGAGAAAGCGGAACCTGGCATCATGGACAAGCCACCGCGAGCACGCGATGCCCACCTCATGAGTAAAACCGTTCTCTGGAAGGCGTTTGCTTGGTATGGCCTGATTGCCTCAATCATTTCAAGCGGTGCCTACTTCTTCGTCAACCATCTCAATGGCTGGCCGTTGAAGGGTCTGGCAACCAGTGGCAACACTTACGTCATGGCGACTACCATGACCTTGGCCGCCATCATCTTCTGTCAGATTGCCGCAGCGATGAACTGCCGAACCGAAAATGCTTCTGTTTTCAAAGCCGGTCTTTTTGCTAACAAACTCGTTTGGTTCGGGATCGTCTTTGAAATTTTCCTATTGGCACTTCTCAGCTATACCCCATTCTTACAGGAACTCTTTCACACCGGCCCACTCGCCCCAACGGATTGGATCTTCTTGGCTATTATTCCAATTCCGCTCTTCCTCATCGAAGAAGGACGCAAGTGGCTCAATCGACGCCGATTGGCTGCTAAGAAAGTCGATGTTGTTGATTAGGTAATAGCGGTTAATATGAACAAAAAGCGATCCGTCCAAAAATAGGCGGATCGCTTTTTATTGTGTGCGAAGTGGCGTGCATTAAATCGCCATAAAGCCGAAAGATCACTGCCCCTATGTTAAAAAATGTAACCAAAATTTTCAGCTTCATGTTATCCTTTCTATAAGATAGAAAGCATTCTCATTGGCAACTTAAACTACTACTGGAGGTTAAATTGATGCAAACAAATAAAGTTGTTGGTCTAAGTTTTGTTGGAGGATGGTGCGTGATGTTTGCCAGTGCAGTTGTATGGTTTGTCATTCGGAATGGCTTTATCGCTTCCATATTGCTCGATGCTTTAGGAATTGCAACACTTGGAACTATATTTTTCGTGGTCGGTTATTGGTTGATTAGTCACAAAAATAATCACTGAAAAGACACAGCTAATACTGGCCCATTTTACCGTGACGCGTGATACCATTAAACAATCTTATCATCCGCCTCAGCGCTTTTTCCTAACCAACGTCACCGTTTCGCCAATGGCGCAGGCCGTTAATGACAGCATAATAATGAAGAATGGACGATTGACATCGAGTACCGTAGCGGCTGCCATCAAACTAAAAGATGCCAACCAAAGACTAAGGCAACAAACAACGTCTACCCAGCGCTCTTCATTTTTGTAAGTTCTCTTTCCCAAGCTGCCCACCTCTTAGTGATCGTATCTGAAACAAGTAACCAAGACGACTGCAAAACCGTTTATCCCTTTGTCAGTTAATGACGCTGGGGCACAATCAGATGTTTTTCATTGCAATAAGCGTACCAGATTTTGCTAGTGTGATGTGCATTTTAGAAAACGTTCTCATCTTTAAAGCCATTTTCCCTCATCGCTCTTTGTTATCAAGGCTTATTTTTTGCGAGATCATCAGTTAAATCCTTGTCATTTAAGACTACCGAAGCAATCGAAAAAGTGACCCCAAAAAAAGCCCGCAAATTAGCATTTTCAGCTAATCATAGCGGACTGTAAGCGATGAGCCTTCTCATCGGCGATACATTTTGAATTCCAAGAAAAGATCATTATAAAGCCCAACCTTAGCTGGTGGCAGATCAGAATAAATCTCCAAATGTTTCATTGTTTCATCATCTGGATAAAATTGGCGATCATTTTGCACACTCTTTGGTAGAAGCTTCTTGGCGGCTGCATTTGGTGTTGCATAACCGACATATTCGGCATTTTGGGCCGCGTTTTTGGGTTCCATCATGAAGTTTAGAAAGGCATAGATGGCCTTAAAATGCTTAGCCGTCTTAGGGATGACCAAGTTGTCAAACCAGAGATTGCTGCCTTCGCGCGGGACAACATAGTGCAGATGTTTATTGTTGGCCAACATCTCACTGGCTTCACCTGACCAGTCAACGGCAATCTTAGCCTCGTTCTCGGCCATGTACATTTTGATTTCATCAGCAACAACAGCTTTCACATTAGGCGACAGCTGATCAAGTTTTGCCTTGGCGAGCGCTAAAGTTTGCGGGTTGGTTTCATTAACCGACTTGCCCATCGAAATGAGCGCTGGTGCAAACACGTCGCGGGCCGAATCAATCAACATGATTGAATCTTTGAATTTCGGGTTCCATAGTTGATCCCAGTGTTGAACTTCACTGGCTTTGACAAACTTATCGTTGTAAATAATCCCCAGCGTTCCCCAGAAATACGGAATGCTGTATTTATTGTTGCGATCAAAATCTTTATCGATTAAACGCGGGTCCATGTTTTGCATCCCGCGTAATTTACTTTTATCGAGCGGTAGCAACAGATTGGCCTTTTTCATTTTTTCGATCATGTAGTCAGATGGTACTGTCAAATCGTAGCTTGTACCACCTTGTTGAATCTTGGTGAACATGGCTTCATTTGAATCAAAGGTTTCTTGATTAACATGATAGCCAGTTTGTTTTTCAAACTTGCTGATCAGCGCCGGATCGATGTAATCGCCCCAGTTGAAAAGGTTTAACGTGTTTTCACCCGTGTCACCTTGCGATTTTTGTAACCCTTCACTCCAAACTGCTAATCCGAGACAAACAGCTAAGATGGCAATCGCAATACTAATGAGTCGTTTCATTGATCAACGCCTCGCTTTCTCGCTTGTGTTTTTGTTTGGCTCGCCGATTTTGACCTGCTTGTTGAATGAAGTAGTAACCGACTACCAGCAGTAAAGCAAAGATAAACATAACGCCTGACAACGCATTGATCTCCAAACTGATGCCTTGTCGTGCGCGAGCGTATATTTCGACTGCCAGTGTTTCAAAACCATTACCAGTGACAAAGAAGGTCACGGCAAAATCATCTAGTGAATACGTAAAGGCCATGAAAAAGCCGGAGAAAATACCAGGCGTAATATAAGGCACGATCACGCGCGTTAAAACTTGATAGTTGGACGCGCCTAAATCACGAGCAGCATCTAATAAAGAATGGCTCATTTCCTGAAGCCGCGGTAAGATCATCAACACGACAATCGGGATAGAAAAGGCAATATGGCTCATCAAGACGGACCAGAAACCCAATGGCACTTTCAACGCGGTATAGAAGATCAGAAAACTAGCACCGATAATGACATCTGGACTCACCATGAGAATGTTGTTGAGGGATAAGACCGTGTTTTTAACAACAGATCGACTAGTACGATCAATTGCTAATGCCCCTAACGCACCGATAATCGTAGCGATCAAACTTGATAATAGCGCGACTAGCAACGTATCCAGAACAATTTGAATCATCCGGGTGTCGGCAAACAGCTCAGCATAATGTTTCCATGTGAAGCCGCTGTAATTGCTCATGCGATCTCCCGTTGAAAACGAGTAGATAACCAAATAAAAAATCGGCACATACAAACAGATGAAGACGAAGATCAGATAAAGGTTGGACCATTTGAATTTACGCTTCATGACGCCGCGCCCCCTTCTTCTTACGTTCGCCGGTCAGGAACATGATGATGAACATGGCGACGATCAGGACAACCCCGATCGTCGAACCCATGCCCCAGTTCATCGTTGTCAGAAAATGCTCTTCAATGGCTGTCCCCAAAGTAATGACCCGGTTCCCGCCGATCAGACGCGTCAACATGAATAAACTTAAACTGGGAATGAAAACAGCTTGAACCCCGGATTTCACGCCGGAAATTGTCAACGGCCAGATCACCTTGGTGAAAGTCTGCCAGCTTTTGGCCCCTAAATCTTGGGCAGCATTGACAAGGTTTTCCGGTAATTCTTCGATTGCATTGAAAATCGGCAAGATCATGAACGGGATTTCAATATAAGCAGCAACAAAAATGAAACTAAAATCCGTGAACAGGAATTGCTGGGGCGCGATGCCAAACATTCCCAAGAAACTATTAACCCCGCCATCCTGACTGAAGATCCCGATGAAGGCGTATGCTTTCAGCAGCAAGTTAATCCAAGTCGGTAGAATAATCAGCAACAACCATAACTGTTTATGCTTGGCATAATGCAGCAAATATGCTGTCGGATAGCTGATTAATAAGGTTGCTAACGTGATCAGGAACGCATACCAGACGGAATTGATCGTCATCATAATATAAGTGCCTGATTGAAAATAGGTCTGATAATTAGCAAGGGTAAAGTGACCGCTGATGTTAAAGAAACTTTGATAAACGATTAAAACCATCGGTGCGATCACAAATAATGCCAGCCACATCACATAAGGTGTGTAGAATGCGGCGTTTGTGGTGGATTTTTTCACGATGACCCTCCTCAGTTCGAAAATCGATCAGCGCCGACCAGTGTCTATCTAATCGTCAAAACGCTTCGATGACACTGCCCCAACTGATCCTTACTGACGTTATTCCCCTTCGTAGGTTTCCAGCCGAGCGTCGAAATCTTCTTCAGATTCGTTAAGCCGCATGACATGGATGTCCTCAGGATCAAACGTCAAGCCAACCGTTTCGCCGTCTTTGGCGGGATTGGTTGAGTGAATCAACCATTCATTCTTGAGATCGTCGTAACCCACAATTTCGTAGTAGTCACCGCGGAACAGTTGGGTGTCTACTTCAACATTGACCTTGCCTGAATTTGCTGGGGTAATGTCCAAATCTTCTGGGCGCAAAACAACTTCAACCGGTTCATTTGGACGCATTCCGGCATCGGCACATTCAAACCGTTTGCCATTGAACTCAACTAAAAAGTCCTTAATCATGTGCCCTTGAATGATGTTACTTTCACCAATGAAATCCGCCACAAAATGATTGACCGGCTCATCATAAATATCAACTGGCGTACCACTTTGTTGCACTTCACCATCATTCATGACAAAAATTTCGTCCGACAAAGCCAACGCTTCTTCTTGGTCGTGTGTCACAAATAGGAAAGTGATCCCCAACCGTTCCTGCAATTCGCGCAATTCATATTGCATATCCTTACGCAATTTGGCGTCAAGTGCTGATAACGGTTCATCTAGCAGCAATACTTGCGGCTCGAGTACAATCGCTCGAGCAATGGCAACTCGCTGTTGTTGACCACCGGATAATTCGGAAATTTCCCGATCAGCATAACCTTGTAATCGAACCATTTTTAAGGCATCTTCGACCTTTGTCTGAATGTCCTGCTTGCTCATCCGATGCAACCGCAACCCGAATGCAACATTGTCAAAAACGTTTAGGTGCGGGAATAGGGCATAGTCTTGGAAAACCGTATTAACCTTGCGCTGGTTGGCAGGCACATCATTGATCCGTTTGCCATCAAACAGCACTTCACCTTCTGAGACATCCAAAAACCCCGCAATTGCACGCAAAATCGTTGTTTTACCCGATCCGGATGGTCCCAACAACGTGTAAAACTTGCCTTGTTCGATCTCAATGTTGATATCCTTCAGCACCTGCGTGTCGCCGTACCGCTTACCAACATGCTTCAGTTCAACGATAATGTTGCTCAATGACCCCAACTCCTTATAAATAAGATGCCGTCGCGACTAGCAAACACTTACTACGACCCGTCGCGGCGTTGACCAATTGATGTTGCTTGGTTGCGTGAAAGTAAATTGTCTCGCCTTTCTTTGCAACATAGGTTTGTTCACCCAGCAGTAATTTGACACGACCACTAACAACGTAAACAAATGTTTCTGCCGGTGAAGGCTCGAACGTTTTAAAAATGCCGTGCGCGGCAAAATCGATCATGACCGGTTCCATTTCATTTTCATTGCTTTCAGGCACCAGCCATTTCAAGCGGTACCCTTTTTCTTCATCCAAATATGTGACTTGATCATCCTCGTGATAAACCAAGGAATCTTTTGGTTCCTCACGAAAAAAATCAGCCGGAGATTCACCTAAAACACTCAAAATATCAAAAAAAGTCTCAAGTGACGGTGAACTCTGGTCATGCTCCACCTGCGAAATATAGCCTTTTGTTAGATCCGTTCGCTCGCCTAACTCTTCTTGGGTCAAGTTTTTCCGGATTCGCAAGTCTCGAATTCGACTGCCAATCTCCATAAGACACCGCCTTTGTGGGTTTCGTTAAACTAAACTTTAAGTTTACTAACTCTGCCTATTATACGAGTGCCAACCAACAACGCAAGTATTTGATTTGTAATTCGTCAAAAAAGTTTCGCCGAATCCTCACAAAGCGCCGACAAATACGTATGTCATGGACATCAAAAAAACGGTACCGGCCCAGTCTCAATCGAGACAAGGACGATACCGTTGTCAATTAACGTCTGTTTTAAAAAGCAAAAACCAACTGATTTGACCCAACCAAACGCTCTTTTGGAACAGGCATGACTTGTCCGCAGCGGCCCTTAAACCTCTTCAAGTGACGTTAAGGTAGCCGCATTTTCAGTGAAATTAACATTTTGATTCAGTTTTTGCGCCATCGTCATCGTGATATACCCTTTTTCTGTCAGATCGTGGATAGCGGCCCGTTCAGCTGCAAACGCAATAGCTCGCAAGCGCCCGAGTTCCTGCTCATATTGAGTTGATTTGTGCGTGTTCAAAGCCTTCACCGAAGCAATTCGATTTCGATACTGGACAATCAAAGCATAAATAACTTGGCGGTTATAATTGTGGGCTTTGTTCTCCTTTTGTCGTAAAAACTGCGATAAATATTTAAGTCCGCCTTTTGCGGTTTCTTTTTCAATAAATAAGCGCTCGTTGAAGAATCGGTGCGAACGATTTTGCTCGCTGGCCACGGTGTACCACCAATGCGATAAGCGTAAGGCGGAACGTTCGAACAACATGCGGAAAGTTGGTCGGCCGGAGCGTTTGGCCATTGAGTCCAGATCATTCAGGCGGTGTTGCAATTGTTTGCGGGCTTTAGCGTAACTTTTGGACATAATTTTGTTGTCGCGCCATAGATCGTCTAAAGCATATAGCTCGCCTTGAACCCCGACTTTTCGCAGATCCAGTTCATCCTGAATGAGCGGTGGAATGGCAGCACCGGTATCTTCAGCGAGTTCTAACCGGCGAATCAGGTACTGATATTCCGCAATCAAGTCCAAAGCGGCTTTTTGATTCGTCTCACGGCGCTCCGACTCAACTCGGCGAACCGCCATTTGAAAGACAAAGGTTTGTGCCTGACTCATCGAAATGATACGAATATCGTTGCTGTCATCATCATCTTGATCGCCACTGTCGTCAGTTACAATCGTGGATCCACGCGTTTGCAGTGGTGCCACTGAACGGGTAACTAACGGCAAAGCGATAATGGCGACGATTAAACTTAGCACCACCACACCAGCCGCGATGAACAACATTAAACTACGCTCCGGAAATGCATCACCGTTGCTCAAAGCTGCTGGGACGGCAAGCACCCCGACTAATGTAATCGCGCCGCGCACGCCAGAAATACCGCTCAAAAGAGCTGCTCGCCATGAAGCTTTGCCTTCTTTGGACCGTTTTACCAGCAGCATGTAACCGTAAATCCATAGCGTTCGAACAATTAAAATGCCTAGGTAAACGACAACCACAAAGCCGAGCGCCTGAAACGTGCTGACCTCATGATCAGCAATCGTGTCGGTCATCGCAACCGGCAATTCAATGCCGAGAATGAGAAAAATAATCCCGTTAAGTGTATAGACAATAATGTCCCAAGTACGTTCAGAAACAATTCTAAGTTCTGGCAAGGCAGCAATGTAACGGTTGTAGCGAGTATTACTAAGCAACCCCGCCACAACGACTGCAATGACACCCGACGCATGCATGAACTCGTCCACCACGAGATAGATGAAGAAAGGTGTTAGCACCTGCAAGATAGTATGCAAAATGACATCGTTAATCCCTTGCTGCAGCAGCCATTTGCGACTTAGGTTGATTAAACTGATTAACACCAGTCCAGCCAAGGCACCGACAATTGCCACATAAAAGAAATCCCGAACGGCGTTGCCAAGGACAAATGTACCTGTCATGGTCGCCGCAATGCCATATTTAAAACCGATCAGCCCGCTGGCATCGTTGATCAAGCTCTCGCCGCTCACCAGATGCAGCACACCTTTTGGTAGATGAACTCGCTTAGCTAGACTCTGCACCGCGATCGGATCAGTCGGGCTGAGAATCGCTGCCAAGGCAAAACTTGCGGGCAACGGCATCGGCGGAATCAAAAAGTGAATCAGATACCCACCGACCAGCATCGTGACAAATACCAGAAAAATCGCGTTTCCGATAATCGGACCACGCAGTTCCCATAACTCGCGCCGCGGAAAATTACGCCCGTCATAAAATAGCAGCGGAGCAATGAACAACAGCATGAACCAGTCTGTCGCTAAATTGATCTCCAAATGAAAAAACAAAGCCGCGCCTAATCCCAGCGCGACTTGAATCAAGGAGACCGGGACAGCCACAATGTAGTGACTGAGCACGTTTGAGACGATGACAAGTGCCATCAAGAACAAAACGGCTTCGACTAAATGCATTGTGTCGCCCCTTCCTAAGGTCTATTTTGGTTGACCAGGTTCACCGATAATTCGAACCTCGGTTTCCAGATCAACATCAAATTTAGCTTTCACTGTTTTTTGTATAAGATGAATCATGTCTAGGTAATCCGTTGCGGTTGCATCGCCGAGGTTGATGATGAAGCCAGCATGTTTCTTTGACACCTGTGCCCCACCGATAATATGACCTTGCAGACCAGCTTTTTGGATCATTGGGCCAACAAAATGCCCCTTTGGCCGTTTAAAGACCGACCCGCAAGAAGGATATTCAAGTGGTTGTTTAGCCGCCCGACGCGCATTCAACTCATCCATTTTTGCTCGAATGACTGGTTTGTCACCCGCTTTGAGCGTAAAGGTAGCGCTTAAGACGACATCACCTGTATCCTGAACAACACTGTGCCGATAACGGAATTTCAGTTCACGGTGATCATACGTCTTTAATTCGCCTTCTCGCGTCAAAACGTCAACACTGCTGATGACGTTGCAGACTTCACCATCGTAAGCGCCTGCGTTCATGAAAACAGCGCCGCCAACACTGCCAGGAATGCCAGCAGCAAACTCAAGACCAGTTAAACCTGCTCGGTAAGCTGCTTCAGTTGTATCAATCAACCGCGCCCCCGCCTCAGCTGTCACTTGATTGCCACTGGCCGTGATGGTTTTCATTTCGGTTAAAATCAACACCAGTCCGCGAATGCCACCATCCCGGACAATTAGATTGCTGGCATTTCCAATCACCGTCAAAGGCAAGCCCCGGTCACGAGCGGCATCAACTAATGCCCGCACTTCGGCCACATTTTTGGGAAACGCCAATAAATCAGCCGGTCCCCCGGTTTTCGTAAACGTATAATGACTCAAAGGTTCATCATGCATCATGGTAATTCCTTCAAGCGTACGCGGCGCATCCACCACAACATCAGGTCCTTTCACAAATACTACTAAGCTATTTTAGCAGATAATTGCTGTTATGAACACGGGGAGGCTGTGAAGGTATATCGCAATCATCTGTCAAATCTAGTAGAATGGAACCGCAATGCATCGTTAGGAGTGAATCATTTGATGAAATTAATTTCTTGGAACGTGAATGGCTTACGAGCTGTTTTAAAAAAAGACTTTATGACTATTTTTAATGAATTAGACGCCGACTGGTTCTGTTTGCAGGAAACCAAAATGCAGGCAGGCCAAGTTGAACTCGATCTGCCTGGCTATCATCAATACTTTAACTACGCCGAACGCAAAGGCTATTCTGGTACGGCCATTTTCACCAAACATGAACCGCTCAATGTCACGTATGGGATGGGCGTTCCTGAACATGATACTGAAGGCCGGATCATTACCTTAGAGTATCCAAACTTCTATTTGATGACGGTTTATACGCCGAACTCTGGTGGTGAACTGAAGCGTCTGGATTACCGCCAGCAATGGGACAAAGATTTTCTTGCCTACACGAACCAACTCGCGGCCAAAAAGCCGCTCGTTTACTGCGGCGATTTAAATGTCGCGCACCAAGAAATCGACCTTAAAAATGACAAGACCAATCACCACAACGCCGGCTTTACCGATGAAGAACGGGCTGACTTTACAAAACAGTTAGATAGCGGCTTTATCGATACATTCCGGAACTTGTATCCAGATACCGTCACTTACTCATGGTGGAGTTATCGATTCCATGCCCGCGCTAATAACGCTGGTTGGCGTATCGACTACTTTGTCAGCAGCCGTGACTTCAAACCATATATTCAGGAT
Source organism: Lacticaseibacillus sp. 30 (assembly GCF_053819265.1). Taxonomy (NCBI): domain Bacteria; kingdom Bacillati; phylum Bacillota; class Bacilli; order Lactobacillales; family Lactobacillaceae; genus Lacticaseibacillus; species Lacticaseibacillus sp. 30. Next base: position 117,051 of record NZ_JBSOQX010000002.1, on the reverse strand, counting down.
GCAAAAATTCTGACCGACATTATGGGCAGTGACCACTGTCCAGTTGAACTTGTCACAAAAGACTTGATTTAGGAGAAAATACGATGGACTTTATCGCCATGGATTTCGAAACCGCCAATCGCAAGCGAGCCTCAGCGTGTTCATTGGCGCTCGTGGTCGTCCAGCAAAATAAGGTGGTTGACAGTTTTTACACCCTTATTAATCCGCAGATGCAGTTTGATGCCCAAAACATTCACATTCATGGCATCACCCCTGAAATGGTTCAAGATCAGCCAACATTTGATCAAGTTTGGCCGCATATTCAAATGTTCTATACGCCAGGTCGGATCGTGACCGCTCACAATGCACCGTTTGATGTTTCGGTTATGCGACTGACACTGGATCGTTACGGCATTGCGGCGCCGCGCTATCAAGTGATTGACACGGTTAAAACCTCGCGACACTTTTTGCCGAAGTTGCCGAATCATCGGTTAGATACTGTCAGTGCCGCCTTACACATTCCGCTTGAGCATCACCACAATGCCTTAGCGGATAGTTATGCCTGTGCACGGATTTTGATCGCCGAAAATGAGCACTTTGGCGAAGCGCGGATTAAAAGCATGATGAAGCTTTCAAAAGCGGGTTGATTCAGGTACGACTGGCAACCGCTCAACGTTTGACCCGACTGCGCGCTCATTAACTGCTGAATACATTGCCATGCAAAAAGGCGACTTCGCTGAGGAATCGCCTTTTTATTTTGCCTATTTTGCCTAATTATATTTATTTTTTAGCCACACCGCGTTCCGCCTTCCAAATGCTAAAGGAGGTCTTCATTGATTGCCACAAGCCCGAACCGGAATAGACCAAGACGTTATTCCGATAAACCGCGACCGTAAAGAAAGTAAACAAGGCGAGAAAGACGACACTAATACCGACACTGACCCATGCCTGACCCATACTTGCTCGGCCTAGCGACATCTGCGTTGGCATAACAAAAACATTCAAGAAAGGCACGTAGCTTGTTACTTGTGCCAGCGTCGAATCATTGGCTTGGGCGGCGATTGTAATGAAGTAGCCGATCATCCCCAGCATGGTAATTGGCATAACAGCTTGCTGGACTTGTTCCTGATTAGAAACAAGCGAGCCGGTTAATGCAGCCAAGACCGAATAAGTGAGTGTGCCGATGATAAAGAAAAGCGCAATCATGGCGGTTGTCCCAGAAGCTAGTATCGACAGATCCACTTGCTTTAACAAGCCGGCAACCATTGTTTGATTTTTCAAAAATTGCCAGCCGATAACACCGGCAATCACGTAAACAACCAGTTGTGTCAGCAACAAGGCGAAAATACCCGCCAACTTGCCAAAGAATTGCGTCGTGGCACTGACAGAGGACAAAAGGATCTCCATGATTCGCGAGCCTTTTTCAGTTGCAATTTCCTGTGCCAGAATAGAACCATACACCATGGTGACCATCAGAATCAAAACCATTGAAACGAGCGCAAGGCCATGATTCATAAGTTGTGCCGTATTGGATTTGGCTACCTGCTTGCCATCCTCAATGGCAACCGTCTTCGATGTCACTGTCGGCGGTGCCGTTAAAGCCTTAACCTGAGCTGGTGTCAGCTTCATGGCTGCGGCCGTGCTGCTTAATTTCAATCCGCTCAGCGCTGCCACAAGCGTTGAAGTCTCAACTGTCTGACCGTTATCGCGAGCAACATAATGCGACTTGAAGTCATCTTTGGCATTCACCGTTAAAATGCCATCAAGATCTTCTTTGTTCAGTGCATCATTGGCTTTTTTAGCAGAAGTATACGGCTTAAAGCGTAAATCACTGGTACTTTGTTTACTCAATGCTTGGCGCACAACGCTAACGTCACTGACAACTGCGACTTGAGCAGGTGCTTGCGTTTTGGAAATATAAAAAACGATCCCAAAAGCAATCGCAAGGAAAAATAGCGGTGACAATACTAGAAAAATCCATGAACCACTTCTGGCATTTTTCTTATAGACCTGACTCATAACCACCCAAAACTTATGCATCAGCTTCACCTGCTTTCAAACGGAAGATTTCATCAAGTGTCGGTGGTTGTTGACGGAACTCTGGTATGTAGCCATTTTCCGTTGCTTTAGCAAAAATCTGGTGACCAACTGCCGGATCGGCTAAGGTCAACTCAAATTCTTGACCATGCTGCTTGATTTTCGTTACCCCGTCAAATTCACGCAAGTCATCGGCAGTCAACCCTGACTCAATGAATAGTTTGGTCCGACCAAAACTTTCGCGAATCTCACCAACCGCTCCGTTTAAGACCATCCGTCCCTGTTTCAGCATCACCAGATGATCGGAAACAGCCTCAACGTTAGCCATATCATGGCTGGAATAGATAATCGCAGCGCCATTATCTTTCAGCATCTGAATGCCAGCCATCAACAGGCTTGAGTTAACCGGATCAAGTCCCGAAAAAGGCTCATCTAGAATAACCAGCTTTGGCATATGAATCATTGTGGCAATGACCTGAACTTTTTGCTGATTCCCCTTACTTAAGTCTTTGATTTTATCGGTAGGCTTGCCTTTAACCTGAAATCGGTCCATCCATTCTGGAATCTTGGCTTTAATTTCTGACGTGCGCATACCACGCAAGCGCGCAAAATAAATAATTTGATCTTGAACCCGCATCTTTGGATATAAACCGCGCTCTTCTGGTAAATATCCAATGGTGTCATAATCTTTAGCTGTTAACGGATGACCATTCCAAGTGATGGCACCAGAGTCTGGTGTCAAAAAATTCAAAATCATCCGAAATGTTGTCGTCTTCCCCGCCCCGTTTTGGCCGATCAACCCCATGATTTCACCTGGTTTAACGGTGAAGCTCTCCTGATCAACCGCCGTCATCGTGCCGAAGGTCTTCACAAGATCCTTGACTTCTAGCATGGCCACTACTCCTTTACTTAAAACGCGCTCACAGATGCTCAAGCCTCGATGGTAAGAGCCTCAGAAGCAATGACAAACAACTGGTCATCACGCCTAAGACCAATATCTCAGCTTGCCAACGTGCCTGTTCACGTTATGAATTAGCTCACTTTCTCACGTTGTCAATAGTCTACCATGCATACTTTGGTTATCAAAGTATAACGTGTTATCAAAAGTAGATTTATTGTCCTAGTGAAAGCAGCCAGACCAAATTCTGTGACCCTCATGCACGCCATTGTCTTCGAAAAGTGTGGATAACTGCCCAGATTGTGACTTCGCCAACGAAAAGCCCAACAAACAAAGCGGCCAACTGTTCGCCAAATTTCATAACGCACCGCCTTTTCTTTGTTCTGCTCCACTTTACCAAACCAAATCAAAAAAGCACGCAAATGTTCTTTGCGTGCTTGCTATCATAGGCTTTCGAGTAAATTCTCATAGTGTTGGCCAAACGGCACAAATTCGAGATGCCGCGTTGTATCTTCATTGTCATCTTTTTGAAAATGAATCATCAGATAGGTCTCTGGTTCACTTAATCCCAAAAAATCCGGCCACTCCACGACAGACACCCCATCACCTTCGAAGTACTCTTCAAGACCGAGATCCTCAGCCCCACCGTCTTCTAAGCGATACAGATCCATATGATACAGCGGTAATCGGCCATGACGATACTCGCGAACAATTGTAAATGTTGGACTTTTGACGTAATCGGTGATGCCTAAGCCTTTTGCCAAGCCCTTGGTGAAACTAGTTTTACCAGCACCCAAGTCACCATCCAGCAGCAAAACGTCTCCCGCTTGCAACTGCGGTCCCAGTGAAGCCGCAAAGGATTGCAGTGCTGCCTCACTAGTGAAGTCTTTTTTCAAACTTGTCATAGCAAGGTCTGGGCCGCTGTAATAATGGCCAACTTATAGACATCCTCTTCATTTGCCCCACGACTCAAATCAGAAACTGGCTGATTCAAACCTTGCAAAATTGGGCCAATGGCTTCAAACCCGCCGAATCGTTGCGCAATCTTATAACCAATATTACCGGATTGTAATTCAGGGAAAATGAAAACATTCGCTTCCCCAGCCACTTTGGAATCAGGGGCTTTTTGCTTGGCAACGCTTGGGACAAAAGCAGCATCAAATTGTAACTCACCATCTAAGGCCAAATCAGGTGCCAGCTCATGAGCTTTCTTAGTGGCTTCAACTACCTTATCTACTTGCGGTCCCTTGGCACTGCCTTTGGTTGAGAATGACAGCAAGGCGACGCGCGGTGGTTCGATATCAAACAAGGCAGCGGTTTTAGCTGACTCAACCGCAATTTCAGCCAGCTGATCAGCATCTGGATCAATGTTGATGGCGTTATCCGCGAATAAGTAGCGTTCGTCACGGCCACGCTGCATAATGAACGCACCACTGACCAAATGCACGCCAGGACGCGTCTTGATAATTTGCAAAGCAGGCCGGACTGTGTCAGCCGTTGAATGAACTGCGCCTGAAACCATACCGTCTGCTTCCTTCATGTAAACCAGCATCGTACCAAAATAATTGGCATCCTGAACAATTTTTTCGGCCTGTTCTGGGGTTGCCTTGCCTTTGCGACGCTCAACAAAGGACGCAACCATTTTCGCGTGAATGTCATCGTTGGCTGGATCGCGAACTGTCAACTTGCTGAGATCCCAGCTTTTAGCAGCTGCCAATGTCTGAATCTTATCAGGGTTACCTAGCACGATGGCCTGTATCAACCCGTCAGCTGCGAGCCGAACTGCTGCGCCCAAAACGCGCGGATCTTCGCCCTCCGGAAATACAATCCGTAAATTTTTGCCATTAATCTTGTCTTTTAAACTTTCAAATAGGTCCAAATCTTATCCCTCCATAAAAGCGCTTTATTCTTGTTCATCATACCGTTTTTATCGGGTCGTGACTAGTCGAAGACAATGGAAAAACAGTGTGTCTGAGCCACTTAAGGCTAGTCAATTCAGGTTAATCCGCCTTCACCGTTTCTGGTAACTGCCAATTAATCGGGGTCTCGCCCATTTTTTCTAGTGCCGCATTGGTGCGCGAAAACGGGCGACTGCCAAAGAAGCCACGAGATGCAGATAACGGGCTTGGGTGCGCTGATGCAATAATCGCGTTTTTGCTCGTATCAATCACGGCCGCCTTTTTTTTGGCCGCGTTCCCCCACAGGATGAACACAACGCCGCCGCGTGCAGACAAGGCAGCAATGGCAGCATCTGTCAACTCTTCCCAGCCATGATTCTGATGGGAATAGGCTTCGCCGGCTTGTACCGTCAAAACGGCATTCAACAATAGAACGCCTTGGTCCGCCCATGCCTTCAAATAACCATGATGGACCGGTGGATAGCCTAAATCGCTTTGCAACTCTTTATAAATGTTTTGCAAAGACGGCGGCAAAGCGACACCGGGTGCCACCGCAAAGCTCGCACCAACCGCCTGCCGCGGATTGTGGTAAGGGTCCTGGCCTAGAATGACCACCTTCACATCATGGAAAGGTGTCCATTCGAATGCCTGAAAAATATGGTGCATTTCAGGGTAAATCGTTTTTGTCGCGTATTCTTCTTTTAAGAACGCATGCAGTTGAGCATACTCAGGACTTTCAAATACCGGTTCCAGCACCGTCTGCCAGTCATTATGTATTAATGTTTTCAAGACGTGCACCTCCGCAAATAGTGTACAAGAATCACCGCGGGTTTGCTACCGGGAAACGCTTTTTCATGCTAGAATTGGAGGCGTAACCGCACCATGACAAACCGGAGGGAACAGTAAATATGATCAAACTTATCGCATCAGACATGGATGGCACACTTTTAAACGACAAAATGGAAGTTTCGGACGAAAACGCCCAAGCCATTCGTGACGCGCAAGCCGCTGGTATCGAATTTATGGTCGCAACTGGCCGCGGCGTCACCGAAGCTACACCGTTACTTGCCGCCCAAGATCTCAAACCAGCATTCATTACACTCAACGGCGCCATGGTTTTTGATGAAGCTGGCGAATTGGTGGTCACGATTCCAATTGCTAGTGACCTAAGCGATTTCATTGTCGAGACCTTGCAAAAGGACGACATCTATTTTGAAATCATCACCAACAAAGGCGTCTTCTCGGACAGCCGTGTCAAACGTATTCAAAATGTTGCCGATCTATTGGTTGATCTCAACCCAGATACAACCTACAAACTGGCGGTTGCGCTCGCAGCTGCACGGCTGGAAATCATGAACATCAATTACGTTAGTGACTATAAAGAACTGCTAGCCGACCCTACTATCCAGGTGATGAAAATCATTGCGTTTACTGGCGAGCAACGCGATATTTTGAAAGCACCAGCGAAGGTTTTTGAAGCCACCGGTAAATTAAGTGTCACCTCAAGCTCTGCGAATAACATTGAGGTCAACAACATCAAAGCGCAAAAAGGTTATGCTGTTGAAGCTTTCGCTAAGCAACGCGGTATTACCATGGATGAGGTCATGACAATCGGCGATAACTTGAATGACGCCAGCATGATCAAAATGGCCAAATATGGCATGGCGATGGGGAACGCCATCCCCGAAATCACCAAGCTCGCATGGGGCAGTACTGCCACTAATAGCGAAAACGGCGTTGCTCAGGCAATTCGCAAAGCCATTCGCATTAATAAGGCGGAAAAATCAAACGCTCAATTCTAATAATCATTGGCGCAGCGATAGTTTGCTGATTTTAATTTTTTAAACACAGGCGCCGCGCCGGTTCACGCTCACCATAACGCGCTCACTGACGCAGAAACCTGCTCATAAGGACCTCAAGCACAATGGGCAAAACCCGCCCATCGCACTTGAGCCCGCTTATGCTCCGGTTTCTAACCGCGCCAGTTCACGCTCACCATAAGGGAGGTTGGCCGATGGCGTTATATCTTGATATCAATGCTTTAAGCACGAGTAGTTTAAGTGTGGTCAAAACCGATAACGGCAAGCCGGCCTACATTCTAACGGGTCGGCACGGACTGATTAATGGTGGCTTCGATTTAAATACATTAAGCGGCGAACCGCTTGGATCCATTCGGCAAAAAACGGTCAGCGTTTTCCCGCGCTATGATCTTTATATCGCCAATCGCAAGGTTGCCAGCGTCAAAAAAATGTTTGGGGTCTGGCATCAGTTCATCTTTATCTCAGATCTCAACTGGGTCGCCATGGGTAATCTTTTGAATAACCATTATCAAGTGTTTCATGGGGTCAAAACGATCTTCAGTGCTGAAGAAATTGCACCAGCAATCGTTAAGTTGACCATTCCCAATAACCGCGACATTCCAGCGGCCATTTTGTTAGCTGCAATCCTCGACCGCTTTCGCCATGTGGGTGTGGCCGATCCATTGAAGCGTTATGAATATGGGCTGGATTTCCCAGATTAAACGAAAAGAAAAGCTAAGACCATCATTCCTAGCTATGAAATAAAGACGACTGATTTTCCTCCATGGAATACCAGTCGTCTTTATTTCTCATTGCTATTTAGAGATCCTAGTGCCAAGGCGGAGCAATCGTAGACCAGATGGCGTTCAGCCGTACAACCTGACCTTGGAGCCGATGTGATTAGGCAACTTCGAGACCGGTTTTTGGACTCGAAGTGCCGTCTCCACTCTGGCTGTGCGTCGCAAACCCCATCTGGTCGGAGATTGCGGCGTTCGGCGGGCTAAGGGCTTTAGGCTAACCTATTGACTAACATTAAACTTCCTCGCCCACAACCGGCCGCAGCATATGATCGTATCGATGACTGCCAATCATCAACTCGCCGTGTTTAAGAAAACCATTGCGCTCATATAACTTTTTAGCCCGCGGATTCTGCTGATCCACGTTCAGACTAACCACTTTAGCGTGCCGAGCCCGAGCAACCGTATCGACTGCGTTTAATAATTTGGTTCCGATCCCATGTCCCTGCGCTGTCTCGGCGACTGCTAGCGTATCTAAATACCACTCGCCGGCATAAGTTTCGGTGTCTGAAAAAAGCGATGAATTTGGAGTCAATCCCAGCTTAGGCAACAACGGTTTTAAAGCATCGTCGATATGGGCTTCCTGCTCATGCAAATAGCCAACAGCAATCCCTTCAATCTGACCGTCCTGATCAGCCACCAACATTTGCGGGTAACCGTACCGGTAAGTTGGCAGTAAAAAGGCTTGTTCCAAAACCGAATACAGGGTCTTCTTAGGAACCTTCATTAACTGAGGAATTTCCATCTCCGTAAACACAATATCGATCAACGGTGCTACTTGCGGCGCATCGTCCGGTTTGCTTGGACGTATTATCAAAAAAATCGCTCCTCTTTTATTGGCGCTGAATGAACCGCCAATTTGCTGACACTCATCAGCAGCGAAAGCAGTTGGTTCAAGTTGCGCCTTTTGCATGCTTTCTATTATAGCAAAAAAGGCGAACATTCGCGTTGTGATGGCAATTAAACATAATCAAAATGTTTTTGGGCGAATGAGTCCATTTTTCAGTGAATCTGGGTTAAAATGTGAGAAGAGTTGTGTTTGCCTTCTCTAGATGTAGCTAATCATGGTGAAGCAACCACAATATCTTGTTCCAAATTTTCTCTTTGCGCGTTCTTACAGCCTTTGTTGCTGGAGACCGACGAACGGAGGTGAGGAGCAGAAAACTATTTGAAGGAGCGTACTGGGTTGAAAGTTACTTTCAAGGACGTCACGATGTCCTACGATGGCAAGACAGATACCCTGAAGGATCTGAACTTTACCATTCCCGATGGCACGCTGGTTTCCCTGCTGGGTCCTTCCGGCGGCGGTAAAACCACGACCCTGAATCTCATTTCCGGGTTGTTGTCCCCAACCGCTGGGCAAATCTTTTTTGGTGATACAGATGTGACTAAAAAAGATGCCTTAGCGCGTAAAGTTGGGATGGTATTTCAGAACTACAGTCTGTATCCGCATTTGTCAGTGTTGGACAATATCGCCTTTCCACTGAAAATGGCCAAGGTCAGCAAGGCTGAACGGCACGCCAAAGCCAAGGATCTTGCCAAACTGGTTCATGTTGAGGATCAGCTTGATAAGAAACCAGGGGCACTTTCTGGCGGCCAGCAACAGCGTGTCGCTATCGCACGTGCCTTAGCCAAGTCCCCTAGCCTATTGTTGCTAGATGAACCGTTGTCAAACCTTGACGCCCGGCTTCGAATTGAGATGCGCGAAGAAATTCGCCGAATTCAACGCGAAACCGGTGTTACCACGATTTTCGTGACCCATGACCAAGATGAAGCATTGCACATTTCTGATAACATCATGGTTTTGGCAAATGGTTCGATACAACAGTTCAGTTCCCCCCAAAAACTATACGAGCGACCGAACAATTTGTTCGTTGCTAAGTTTATCGGTGAGCCTGTGATCAACACCTTGCCAGCACAAGCGTTGACAACTGATCTAGCTAGCGCCGTGTCGGAAGATATTTTGAAGCAGGCAGTCACTGCGGGGATCCGTAGTGAAGCCATCATCCCTTATGATGCCGGCGACAATGTCCTAGCCAAGCTTCACGGCAAGATCACGCAAAGTTCTAAATATGGGCGGGAAGCTACAGCCGATATTACTTATAACGGCGAGCACCTGTTGTCAACAGAAATGGCTGGTGTCGCAGCTAATCAACCAGATCTGGATTTCTATCTCACCAAGTCGGGTTTCTTTCTTTTTGACCAATCCGGCGCCTTGATTTTTGGTGGTGAAAGTCATGCTGAATGAAAAAGCAAGCCTAAAATCGACCGCCAAAGCAGCGCTGTATTTGCTGCCAATGCTGGTGATTACCATCACCTTCAATATCTGGCCGATTATTAACTCATTTCTGATGAGTTTGTACACGAAGTATGATTTTTATACTGATAAGGTCAGTGCTTGGGGCTTTGATAACTTTGTTTATCTTTGGAATGATCCTGATTTTCACTTGGCTGTGCGGAATACGCTGGTTTTTGTTGTCGGCGTGGTTCCGATCACTGTCATTTTATCCTTGATCATTGCCTTATTGCTAAACCAGGTGAAGATCATCTCCGGTTTCTTCAGAACCGTCTATTTCCTGCCGTTTGTCACCAGTACTGTGGCGATTGCGATGGTTTGGAATTGGATGTTCCACAGTAACTATGGGCTGATCAACTACTTTATGGGCTGGTTTGGTATCCATCCCATTAACTGGCTGACTGATCCGCATTATGCACTGCTGGCGCTGATCATTATGAGTATTTGGAAAAGTCTGGGCTTCAACATCATTCTTTTCTTGGTCGGTCTCAACAACATTGACCACGGGTATTACGAAGCCGCTGAAATCGATGGCGCCAACGCGCGTCAGCGATTTTGGAACATCACGATCCCGATGCTATCACCAATCACTTTCTTGGTTTCAGTTAACGGGATCATCGGCAGCTTCAAGGTGTTCGATGAAATCTTCGCCTTGTTTCAAGGCACGCCCGGACCAGGTAAAGCTGATTTGACAATTGTTTACTATCTGTACCAGAAATTTTATACCGAGTACAAGTATCCAATTGCTGCTGCGTCTGGGGTCGTGCTTTTCTTCCTCATCCTGCTAGTGACACTCGTGCAGTTGTGGTATTCCCGCAAGCACGTTCATTACTAAGGAGGAGGCAAAAACATGGCTAAAAAAATCAGTAAAATTCTGCTTTACCTGATTGTCATTTTAGGCGCGATCACCATGCTGATCCCCTTCTTATGGATGATCTCCACATCACTTAAAACGGCACCGGAAACGATTGCCGTTCCACCGATCTGGATCCCTAAGGTTCTACAATGGGGTAACTACGTCAAGGCGTGGAACGAAGCACCGTTTGGACAGTATTTCATTAATAGCACGATCGTCACTGTTATCACAACGGTCGGGCAGCTCTTTACCAGTATTCTTGCCGCTTTTGCTTTCGCTCGATTGAAGTTTTACGGCAAGAACCTCTTGTTCATTATTTTCCTCGGAACCATGATGATTCCAGGTGAAATGTTGATCATCCCTAACTTCGTGACCTTGTCACACTTAGGGCAAATTGACCATTACGGCGCTTTGATTCTGCCGTGGTTGGCCAGCTTCTTCACCGTTTTTACCTTGCGTCAGACTTTCCAATCAACACCGAATCAGATCTACTACGCTGCTAAAATCGATGGTGCGTCCGATTGGAAATATTTGTGGCAAGTGCTTGTCCCAATGAGCAAGTCAACGATTACCGCGGTCACCGTTCTTCAGGTGATTGGCTCATGGAATGCCTTCATGTGGCCATTGATCGTTACGAACTCTGACAAGATGCGTACCTTGCCAGTCGGCTTGCAGGCCTTCACGACCGATGCCGGCACGCAATATCAACTTCTGATGGCCGCTTCCACATTCGTCATCATTCCAATGGTTGTTTTGTATATCTTCTTGCAGAAGTACATTATTGCTGGGATTTCTAAAGCTGGATTGAAAGGATAATCTACCAAAATGAAAAAGCAAACTTGGGTAAAAGCATTACTTGCAATGTTCACTGTCGTTCTTGTCGCTGTTTTGACGGCTTGCGGCAGTAACAGCAGCAGCAAATCGAGTTCAAGTACCAAGAGTGATTCGGGCAAACGGGTGACGATCACTTTTTGGCACGGCATGAACGGTCCTTACCAAAAAGCTCTTGATCAAATCATCAATGATTTCAATAAGAGTCAGAAACAGTATAAAGTTGTCGGCACCGCGCAAGGTAACTACACCGCCTTGCAACAAAAGATCATGGCTGCAGCAAAATCTCGCAACCTGCCAACCATTGCCCAAACAACTTATACCACTGTTCCTGACTACGTGAAAAATGGTTTTATTTCCCCGCTTGATCAATACATGCTCAAAGGCGACGACAAGATGAGCAGCAGCGACTTGAAGGATATCTACCCAGCCTTCTTGTCCAGCTCCAAGTATCAAGGTAAGTATTACAGCGTGCCATTCTCCAAGTCCACACGTATTCTTTTCTACAATGAAGCACTGATGAAGAAATACAATATTGCCAAGCCAACCAGCTGGGAAGACATCAAAAAAGATGCCGATAAGCTGAAGGCAGACGGTATTGCCGCTATTGGTTTCGATAAGAGTTTTGATATGGAATTTGAAGGTCTGGCACGTCAGGCTGGCAATCCGTTAGTTTCAGCTGATCCGCTGAAAGCTAACTTGGATAGCAAGAAAACCTTAACTGCTGCTAACTTCATTATGGACATGGTTAACAGCGGCGAAGCCAAGACTGCCGGCGAAGACATTTACGGCGATAAGAACTTCACTGCTGGTAAAACACTCTTTTATGCTGGTTCAAGTGCTGGGATCACCAACATGAAGCAAAATGCACCGAAAGACTTCAAGTGGGGCACAATGCCGCTACCAAGCTACAAAGGCAAAAAGGCAACCGAACTTGCCGGTAATGATATCGTCCTCTTCAAGTCCGCATCTAGCGATAAGCAAAAAGGCGCTTGGGCATTCATGAAGTACCTGCTTTCTGAGAAGGAAACTTCCAAGTGGGCCCAATTGACTGGTTATGTGCCACTGCGTAAGTCCGCTGTTAAATCTGCTGACTTTAAGAAATATCTGAGTGCTAACCCAACTAGCCAAGCTGCAGTTGATTCTTTGGGCTTTGGCTTCCAGTCCACCGCTTTCATCGGCTTCTCAGAATATCGTAACGATCTTCTTAATGCGGTTGATGCGATGCTGACTAAGCATGAAAAACCAGATCAGGCTTTGAAGACACTTCAGGGTCAAACTGAAACCATCATCAAGACAAACAAGTAATTGTTTGCTCCGCCTTGATCTTTGCCGAATCAGCTATGTGCTGATTCGGTTTTTGTTTGCTTTTCGGTAGCCGGCGGGGTACGCTTTAGTGTTCTCAAAATGATATTGAAACAATTGGAGGTAACACTGTGACAACAATTCGCTTTTTAAATGGGTTAAACACCATCGGCGGCAACATCGTCGAATTCGCAACTAAAACCAGCCGCGTTATCATGGACTTCGGCGTGGCTGCTGATCTCAGCAACGAAACAGTCAGCTCTGCCATCGATAATGGTAAATTGCCGCATGTGCCGGAACTATTTTTTGATCAACCAGACGTTTACACACATGAGGCCATCTTTATCTCACATCTGCACATTGACCACATGGGTGCATTGCAATATTTAAAGAAACCGATTCCGATTTATCTTTCGGAACCATCCTATAAGCTCTATCAACTGTTAATCAAACTAGGCATCGAAAAGCCAGTTGCAAATCTGCATCCGCTTGCCTATGAACAGCCCTTAACCATCGGTGACCTCACCGTAACAGGCTTCCACAGTGATCACGACGAGCCGGGCGTCATGGCGCTCCTAGTCGATGACGGCTCACGCCGCTACGCCCATTCTGGCGATGTCCGGCTAAATGGCCCGCATGCTGAACGGGTTCATGCCTGGGCCAAGCGATTTAACCAAGAAAAGCTAAGCTTGTTTATGTTGGAAGGCACCAGCTTCTCTTTTGATACAGCTGCACCAGTCGAAGATCAGGATCACCCCAGCATCCCATTGACCGAAATGAGCCTGCAGAAGCAATTTCAGACAGTGCTGGCGGAAAGCCCGACGCTTGTCGTCATCAATCCTTACATCCGCAATTACGAGCGTCTGTCGAGTTTTCAGGCCAGTGCACACACTGCCGGCCGTCAATTGGTGTGGGAACCTGATGACGCGGCTGTGCTGACCACCATGACCGATCAAAAACCCGATGCTATTCTTGGTCAAGCAATCAGTCTGACGGACATTGCCCGTGATCCCCAACACTATGTCCTGCAAAATAGTTTTGACCATCTGGAACGACTGACTGACATGCCCATCACGACCTACATCCACAGTAACGGCGAGCCACTAGGCGATTACGACCCGCGGTTTGCGCAACTCAAAGACTGGCTAGAAGCGCATCACATCCCCTTGCAGTTCATGAATGCCTCGGGTCATGCTAGCCGTGAGGATTTAATTACTTTGGCGAAAGAAGTCAATCCTCGAACCATTGTGCCATGGCATAGCTTCCATCCGGAACGCGAAGCCGAAGCCTTGGATACCCAGACAAATGCCGCTGTGGTGCTTCCTGAAAGAGATTTGTACTATGATTTTGATGAATTAAATGAAGAGGAGTAATCGTCAGCAGTAGTTGCTTCTTCAGTTTCTATCTAGAACTTATGATTTGTTAGATGCGGGATGATTTGGCACAAGCGTCAGACAAAAACGACTCCTGCCGTGCCAAACTCCGCAATCTCCGGCCAGATGGGGCTGGAACGCGGTGACGGCGCTTCGAGCCCAAAGACCGGTCTCGAAGTCGCCTAACAACATCAGCTCAAAAGCCCTTCGCTGTGTTGTTTGCACGGCTGAGCCCCATCTGGCCTCCGATTGCTCCGCCTTGGCACTGGAATCTTTAAACTATGACCTTTGATCTACAGTAAAACGAAAGAAGAGTGACTTTTCCGCCGCATACATGCGGTGATCGGAAAAAGTCACTCTTCTTTTTGTAGCCTTAAATAATTTTCAGCTTCTCTAATGTTGAAACAGTTGATCCACAGTCGTCTCCAAGCGTTCTGCAAGTGCGAAGGCTAAGGAGAGTGTTGGGTCGTATTTATTATTCTCGATGGCATTAATCGTTTGCCGAGTTACATTTACAGCATCAGCCAGTTCCTGTTGGGTTAATTTTTGGCGCATTCTGAGTGCGTGGATATTATTTTCCATGGAACATCAATCCAATCATGCCTAAGGTTAGCACAACAACAACAATGACAATCGTGCCAATTAACACCCTTCCCGGTTCTTTATCAGTCTTATCTGCTCGATGTTTAAGCCACAAAAAACTAGCAATCTGGACACCCACTGCAACGTTTACCACAACAGAAATAAAATCAAATTTTCCATAATGCATCACGTGGAAAAATTCGTAAATGAATAATGTGAAAATCATGAAAGCCCAAGAGTATCTAATCGATTGATCTCTGAATTTAAGCTCCATCTCATCCATTTTCTTCATGATAATCACTCCCTTTGATGTCAAACCCTTTTGACATCTTCAGTATAATACCAACTCTTTAAATGTCAAAACATTTTGACTTTTCAAGACACAAAAAAAGATTTCAGAGGCATTTATATTTACAAAATAAAGAGAAATGATTTTTAACAAAACTTGAAAACCATTTCTCTTTCATTTCTTATACTTAGCCTGATAGCACTTAAAGATCATAGTGCCGAGCCGGAGCAATTGTACGCCAGATTGGAAAGCGCTCATCAATTAGAAAAATCGGTGCATCTCTGACCATAGCTCGCCCTAATGCCACCCGTTGCCGCTGGCTGTCAGACAAGTCTGCTGGTTTATGGGCCAAAAACTCTGTCAGGCCAAGAATATCAGCCGCAGCCAGACGGCCCGACAAAGACAATGAACTCCTTATTCTTAATGTGCAGATCGAAATCTTTGACAGAATCTTTTGCGGCATTCGGGTACTTCTTATAAAGATGGTTCAAATCAATCTCAACCATGACATCATCCATCTCCTTTCTTATTCAACGCGTTTTGCCATTTTGTGAAGGCTGTCGTGATTGATTTGAGTCGCAATAAGTCTGTGTTTGCCACGAAATAATCAGCAGCTGCGAGCGCCTTGGCATCGCCGATACCCACCGAAAACTGACCAGCAGCATTAATTGCTGCAATACCAGCAGATGCATCTTCAAAACTCACCACTTCATCTGCTTGCAATTGCAACAAGTTCTGCGCTTTGATGAAAATTTCAGGATCTGGCTTCCCGCGATGCAGACTAGCTGGATCAACAATCGCATCAAATTGATTAAATAATTTCAATTGACGCAAAATAGTCGGTGCATTTTTTGAAGCAGATGCGATTGCCAATTTTAAATGCCTTGCCTTGGCGTCCGATAAAAGTTGACTGATACCCGGCAGAATATCGGCTGGCGTCATATTGGCAATCAATTGAAGATAACGTCGATTTTTTTCATCTGCTAAGTTTTCTTTCTCAACTTCGGTATATTGCTTCTGTTGATCACCGTAACCGAGGATGATCGCTAACGAGTCCATTCGGGAACGGCCACGTAAAGCCTCATTTGACGTAGCTGGCAGGGTAATCCCTAATTGTTTTGCCAACTCCCCCCAGGCGGCTAAATGATACTTAGCTGAATCGGTGACCACCCCGTCAAGATCAAAAATGAAGCCTTTAAGCATGGTCATCCCCCTTTTCCAAGTGCTGCAGCTCACCATTCACTTCAATATCAATTGACGGGCCGGCTAACAAGATCACGTTGACCTCCTCACTCACGTCCACTGCCAGCAAACGGCCACGATAATTGATTTTAAAGCTGAAGCGGTGCCATTCTTTTGGCAAAAATGGCTTGAATCGTAACCGGTCGTGATCATAGCGCATCCCCGCAAAGCCTTGGACGATTGATAACCAACTGCCGCTCATGGACGTAATGTGAAGCCCGTCATCAGTGTCGTTATTATAATTGTCCAGATCTAGACGCGCAGTTCGCGCATATAACGCCACGGCCTTTTCCGTTTTCCCTAATTCAGCTGCTAGGATGGCATGGATGGACGCACTTAATGAACTCTCGTGAACCGTCATCGGCTCATAGAAATCAAAATTGCGTTCTTTTTGTGCTTGGGTGAAGCGGTCATTGAGAAAATAAATGCCCTGCAAGACGTCAGCCTGTTTGATAAAAGGCGACCTTAAGATCCGGTCCCATGACCAATGTTGGTTAATTGGCCGCTGGTCAGCAGGAATCGAACTGGCGGGTCGCAAATCTTTATCAAGAAAGGTATCGTGTTGAACAAAGATCCCTAATTCATCGTCAACGGGATAGTACATCCAATCAATAATATCTTGCCACTTAGCTTTTTCTTCTGCAGTCACCGCAAGTTTAGCGACCACGTCGGCATTCGCCTTGGGCAGGCGCGCTAACGTGTAACTTAACGTCCACGATGCCATGGTGTTGGTATACCAGTTGTTGTTAACATTGTTTTCATATTCATTAGGACCGGTTACCCCGTGAATCATATACTGATTGGTACGTTTGCTAAAATGCACCCGGTCAGCCCAGAAACGGGCAATCCCCACCAAGACCTCAATACCATCACGGTTGACATAACTTTCATCGCCGGTATAAGCCGTGTATTGATAAATCGCGAACGCAACTGCACCATTACGATGGATTTCTTCAAATGTGATCTCCCACTCGTTGTGACACTCGATGCCATTAAAGGTCACCATTGGAAACAAAGCACCGGCCAGTCCTTGCTGCTGTGCATTATGATACGCACCAGGTAATTGATCGTGGCGATATTGAAGAAGTGCTCGCGTCACATCTGGGGGCGTCACTGCCAGATACATTGGTACAATATAAGCTTCAGTATCCCAGTAAGTGGCACCGCCGTATTTTTCACCTGTATAACCTTTAGGCCCAATGTTAAGGCGCTTATCTTCGCCATAGTACGTCATAAACAATTGCGCAATATTAAACCGAATGCCTTGTTGTGCGGCCGGATCGCCTTCAATGACCACATCACTTTGCTCCCAGCGTTGCGCCCAAAGCTGCGTATGAGCAGCCAGTTGTTCGTAAAAACTGTGTGTTTGCAATGTGGTCATCAAAGCTGCGGCTGTTTGCTGCTGATCAGAAGGCGCAACATCGCGGCTAGTAACCACAATGACATCCTTTTCCAGTTGATAAGTTTCGCCAGCTGCCACATCAACCACAATTTGTTCGTTTAGCCAGCCGTTGCCAGTCGTGACAACGCCTGTGACCGGTTGACGATTGACACGCAACTGTTGCTTCAATAGAACGGTGAATTGCGGTACATCGTAAGGATTTGGCTTGGTTTGCAATTGAATGGTTTTTTGAGTGGGATCCTCAGCTTGCGGTTCCCAAAACCGCTCATCATAGTTGCTATCTTCATTAGCGACACGACCTTCAAGTCCAGCATCAAATGTGATCGTTGCCTTACCGCTAAGCACAGTTGCTTTCACGTTAATCAAGGCTGCTTCCTTCACCACATTGCTCAAAAATCGTTGAAACTCAAACCGAACCTCAACCTGATCCCCTTCATAGATAAACTGCCGAGTTAACAATCCCTGATGTAAATCAAGTGCCAAATAGAAATCCCGAAAACTGTTTTTGGCCAAATCAACCGGTTGTTCATTCACTTTGATGCGAATTGGCAAAAAGCTGGGTGCATTGATTGCTTTGCCAAAGTACGCAGGATAGCCATTTTTCCACCAACCAACGCGGGTTTTATCCGGAAACCAAACACCACCGAGATAAGTTCCCGAAAGCTGATCCCCCGAGTACTGTTCCTCAAAATTCCCGCGCATGCCCATGTAGCCGTTACCAATTGCCGTCAAACTTTCTTGAAGCCGCTTGTCCTCTGGATGAAACTGATGGGTTGCAATCATCCACGGATCGACTGCAAATGTTCTTTTCATCTTCTCCACTTCTCCCCTGTGACCATTTTCTTTACGATAGTCATGGCAACAACCACTTAAAGGACACGCTTTATTATAAATGAATGAAAGCGCTGTACAATCGCAAAATGAATGTTACCGCTATCATAATTAGTTTACTGCTACAACAAATCCTTTTGGAGCTAACTCATTTTGAGCAAACCCTTGATGCAAAACAGGTGCCGCCGTCAAAGGAACCGATGACGCTGTGGTATTGAAATATGCCGTCAGCGTTTCACGGCCGTGGCGCACAACCTTAATTAATCCAGAAGGTGTCACTTCTAATTTGGTCGTACCACGCCCAAGGGTAGCCGCATGTTCACGCCGAAAGCCGATGAGCTTCGCCACCCGTTGCCAAATTGGCTGACCTAATTTTGTCCAATCCATTGGTTTTCGATCATCAGGATCATTTTCCCCATCCATGCCCATCTCAGTTCCATAATAAAGACATGGCGTACCTGTCTGAAGAAAAGCAAAGGTCAATGCTTGCAACGCTAGCTCAATGTCATCACCTGCTACCGTTAACAACCGAGGTGTATCGTGCGAATCTAACATATTTAACATCACTTGATTCGTCTGATCGCGGTAAAGCATCAATTGGTCCGTTAACAAAGCGGTCATCCCCGCAGCTGTCTGCTTACCGGTCAAAAAGTGGTCCTCTATTTGCTGCGTGAAGGCATAATTCATAACACCGGAAAATTCATCGCCATTTAACCAAGGTTGACTGCTATGCCAAACCTCGCCCAAAATATAAAAATCCGGTTTAATGGCGGTGACAGCGCTGTAAAATCTTTTCCAAAAATGATGATCAACTTCGTTCGCCACATCTAAACGCCAGGCATCAATATCAAATGCTTGAATCCAGTAAGTTGCCACTTGCAGTAGATAATCCTGAACCGCTGGATTGGCCGTATCTAACTTTGGCATTCGCGACTCAAACGCAAATGTATCGTATTGTGGCGCTCCCTCGCCTTTCAGGGGATTATGAAATGGCGTCAATGGATAATCATGAATGTGGAACCACGAAGCAAAGCGTGATTTTTTGCCATTTGCTAAGACATCCTGCCACTGCATGCTAGCAAAGCCCATGTGGTTAAACACGGCATCCAGCATGACGCGCATCCCGCGTTTATGGGCTTCATTAACCAACTTGGCAAACAGTGTCTTATCACCGAAATCCGGATCAATCGTTAAATAATCAATGGTGTCATATTTATGGTTTGAACTCGCGGTAAAGATAGGACAAAAGTACAGACCATTGACACCCAATGCTTGCAAATCATCTAAGTGATCCAAGACCCCCTGTAAATCACCACCATAGTAATCATCACGTCCAGGATGATCAGACGGTCGCCAAGGTTTCGTGCCAACAGGATCATTTGTGCTATCACCGTTGGCAAATCTTTCCGGGAAAATTTGGTACCAAACGGTTTCTTTCACCCAATCAGGCGTTTTCACCCGATCAATCTCGTGAAAATACGGCACACGAAAATAATTGCCGGTATCAATTCGCGCGGACTCTGTGTCTTTTCGCAATCCCCGATCACCAAATAACCATTTGCTACCGTCCTGTCCGGTCACTTCAAACAGGTACTGCAGACGTTGATAAGGCGCCTCCAAGGTCACTCCCCAATGATCAGCAACTTGACCTGTCCCTAGCTGACTCATCGGTTTGCGCTGATAACTCAACCGATATTGTTGATGCTGATCAAGCTCTTGCCAGTAAGGATCACCATACAAAACAACCACCTTGGCGACATCGTTTTGTGCCGTATGGAACCGCAAACGTAGCTTTTTATTGGTATATAAGAAACAATCTTCACTTTCTGGTCGATGAGACATAGCTGCTAAATTCATGGCTTAGCACGCTCCTTTTCCTGAATGAATACTGCTGCTGAATCGGCTGATAGTGTCAGTGTTTCTTCGCTCAGTGTCGCGTCACCGACGATTAGCACCGCTTGATAGTCACCGGCTGGCAATCTAAGGTTGACTGTTTTATCACTCAAAGCAACTGCCACAACGGCAATCGCCTTGTCTGTCTGGCGAAAATACACATAGCTGTCTGGCCCCGTGCTCAACAGTCGAAAACTGCCTGTTTGAAAGACTGACCGTTTCTTTAAAGCAATCAATTGCTTGTAAAATGCAAGGCTGCTGTGCGGATCATGTTGTTGTTCGGCAACATGCGTGCGGCTGCTGCGCTTGCCAACCAACCAAGGCGTGCCGCTCGTAAAGCCACTATTGGTTGTCGCATCCCACGTCATCGGCCCTCTCGCTGGCAACTTATGGGTCGCATTGACCATCGCTAACGCCGCCTCCTGGGTATACCCTGCATCCACAGCTGCTGCAATGAAACGCGGGACGCTTGGATCGGAAAAAGCTTTCGCATCAGGCAACGTGAGATTTTCAAGCCCTAGCTCTTCACCGTAATAGATGATTGGAATACCGCGTTGTAAATACATCAGCACTGCCAGACTTCTCGCCTGAATCGCTGAATGGGCAATGCGCGTAGCCAGACGAGCCATATCATGATTGCCCCAATAAAGCGTCGGCAACGACACACCAGCAAGTGTTTGCTGCCAAACAACCTGTGTCTGTTTAAACTTTGCAAAATCCAAAGGTTTCGGCTGATACTGCGCTGGGATGCTGGTGTCAAGTTGCGTTGTATTTTCGGTAAAATATCGGAAAGTAATCACACTATCCATCAATTTGTTATGCTGGCTCGTGTAGTCAACAGCAAGATTGACATTTGCACTTGCCGCTTCCCCAAGTATAAAGGTATTTGGAAAATCTGCCTTGATCTGAGCACAGAAGGGCCGCAACCACCGCTGAACATTGGGCAGATTAGCAAAAAACGGTTCTGCAATCACAGGCTCTTGTTGGCTTTCCGACGTTGGATAGTTTTGCGCCAGATCAACTTTGGCAATATGAATAAACGCGTCAAGCCGCAACCCATCAATTCCCTTGTTTAGCCAAAATTCAGCAACATCCCCCATTGCACGCCGAACCTCGGCATTGGCCCAATTCAAATCCGGCATGTGCTGATCAAATAAATGGAAATAGGATTGACCGGTACCGGCTGGATCAGGCGACCAAACCGAGCCGCCGAAGAAGCTTCCCCAATTATTTGGTCTTTTATGATGATGTCCAGAAAAAATATAATAATCACGATAAATACTTTTTACATTCCGGCTTGCATCTTGAAACCACGGGTGCTGATCCGATGTGTGGTTCAAAACAAAATCCAAGATGATACGGATACCCGCTTCATGAAGTTCATGAATCAAAGCCTGCATATCGGCCATCGTTCCCATTCGCTCATCAATCGCGTAATAGTTGGCGACATCATACCCATTATCGACTTGCGGTGATACAAACACAGGATTCAGCCAAACGGCGTTGATGCCTAAGTCCTGCAGATACGGTATGCGTTGCCGAATGCCGTTAAGATCCCCAATACCATCGCCATCACTGTCCTGAAATGACTTCGGATAAATTTGATAAATAATCGCCTGATCATACCAAGTGTTCATGTGACCCGCCCCCCTTTTCCAACTAGCATAGTGAAAGCGCACGCATGATACAAGTTAACTGCGTTTGTTACCGTTATCAAAATGAAGTGAAGAAAAGCCAACAATTTCCCAGCGGAAAATTGTTGGCCTGTTTGATAACTGTGAATGTTACCCCGACCTATCAGTAGACAAACTCATTTTGCCAGATCGGAATTCTATAATCACCTAAGTGCGTATCGTCCCGCGAAGCACTAACTTTGGCGGCACCAGTAGTTCACCTTGTTGTGCACCTGACTGGGCGATTTTTTGCAAGAGCATCCGTGCTAATAGTTCACCAAGTTGCACCACCGGTTGTTTCACGGTGGTTAATTTTGGATTTGAGACTTGATCCAGAAAAACGCCATCAAATCCGATGACGCCAAAGTCGGTTGGAATTTGCCCACCATTTTGTTGAATCGCTCTGACCGCTCCTAACGCGAGGCGATCACTTGCACAGATGAAAACAGTATTTCGCGCGAACTTTCGCCAATTTTCACTGATAAAATGTTGCGATTCGTGACTATGATTACCCATTCGATGAATCTGCGGTACTTTTTGATGTCTCTGCAAAGTATTGATATACCCTGCTTCACGCGAATATTCAAACGGTTCTCTCACATCAATACCAAGAAAAATAATCGATTGATAATTCTTGGCCAGCGCATATTCGGTTGCTTGTTGTTCGCCTAATTTATTGTCCGTATCAATAAAATCATAACCATGACGATTTTCCCCAAATAAAACAACCGGTTTCGCTAACTGATCAATCCATTGACAATCAGTCGACCGCGCACCCGTAATAATGTACCCATCGGCGTGATCCAAATCAAGATGCTCGCGATCTGTCACTAATTGCAAAGCATACTGCTGACGATCAAGTCCTCGGGCAATGCCGAATAGCAACGTCATGTAATAAGGTTCGGTCGTATCCACATCTTCAAGAATCAAAAACTTGATAACGTTAGTCCGATTATTGGCCAAAGCCTTCGCTGCAGAGTTAGGTCGATAATGCAAAATCGTCATTGCTTGTTCGACGAGTTGTTTTAACTCAGGCGTCACTTGCTCAGGATGATTGATGACACGGGACACGGTCATTTTTGAAACATTGGCTTCTTTCGCGACATCAGACAGTGTGACCACAAATGCTATCCTCCCTCCTCAACTGAAGTTCGTCGACAAAGGCATTGACCAACGACAGTCTCCTTGCCCTATTTTATATTAGTTCTTACTTAAGTAAAACCTTAGAAGGAAAAATCACCATTTTATATAAATAAATAAGCAAAACAATGAAAAAGAAATTATTAATCAATCAATAGTGTAATTATTTATATAACATCAACACTTTAGCTTGTTTAGAAATAAATGATAGCAAAACAAAAAGAGCACCAGGTTTCTCCCGGTGCTCTTTACTGATAAAACTCAGTTGGCATAACGTCACCTAACCTGCACATCAGCGACATCATGATATTGCTGATGGACAAGCTAGAAGATCGATTTTTGATGCTCAGATCAGCATTAGCTTAATGCCACTGCGCGTTTAATACCGTGCCTTCAAAGCGCGCTGAACCTCGCGTTCCTGATCCTTGCGCTTTAAGGTTTCACGTTTGTCGTAGTTATGCTTTCCTTCAGCCACACCAATCAGAACCTTGGCATAGCCGTGTTTTAGATACATCCGCAACGGCACAAGCGTGACACCTTGGCGCGCTGTCATTTGACCTAACTTGCGAATTTCTCGTTTGTGCAAGAGCAGCTTGCGATTACGCATTGGGTCAACGTTGAATAAATTGCCCTCTTTATACGGACTAATGTGGACGTTTTCTAACCACGCCTCATTATTCCGAATTCGGGCAAAACCGTCACGTAAATTAAGTTTGCCATCACGCACGGATTTGATTTCGGTACCTGTCAGCGCAATACCGGCTTCGTAGGTATCAAGAATGTTGTAATCATGACCAGCCTTTTTATTCTGGGCGAGCAGGTTGTCAGGTTTTTGTCGATGTTTCTTCGCCATTGAACCATCCCCCTTTCAAAAGTTGCCAGCGTTATTTAGTGCCGCGCTTGGCATTATAGTGCTTGCCTTGATGTGGCGCACCAGCTGGTTTGCGTGGTCGATTGTTGTGTTGATTACGATTTGGCCCACCATGGTTATTATTGCCAAAACCAGGCTTGTTGCCATTTGGCCGACGTTCACGCCGGTCTTCTTTTTTGACGAACTTGCCCAGATCACTTGTTGGCGTATTTTCATCAGGAATCAATGAAAAATCTACCTGTCGCTGATCAATATCAACATTATCAAGTTTAACTCGCAAAGACTGGCCAATTCGGTACGTGCGCTTGGTGCGTTCGCCAACTAAAGCCATCTGACTATCGATGAATGAATAATAATCATCGGTCATCCGCGTGATATGAACAAGCCCTTCTACGGTGTTCGGCAAAGCCACAAACATCCCAAAGCTCGTCACGCCGCTAACAACAGCATCAAATTCTTCGCCGACCTTATCAGCCATAAATTCAGCTTTCTTAAGATCGTCAACTGCACGCTCAGCGTCAATGCTCCGCCGTTCCGCCATGGATGCCTGAGCTGCAATATCTGGTAATTTCTTATTCCAACTTGCCTTGATATCGTCGCCAGTGCCTTCAACCGCATAATCACGAATCAAGCGATGAGCGACCAAGTCAGGATAACGCCGAATTGGACTGGTAAAGTGGCAGTAATACTTTGCTGCCAAGCCAAAATGTCCAAGTGGATCTGGTGAATACCGAGCCTGTTTTAAACTCCGCAGCATTTTAACGCTCACCATTGCTTCTTCAGGCGTGCCGGTGACATCTGTCACAACATCCTGAAGTTGCTTTGGGGTGATTTCTTTGCCTTTTTTCATCGGCACGGTGATACCAAAACTAGCAATGAATTCCATGAATTCTTTAATACGGTCGGCATCTGGTGTTTCGTGAACCCGGTATAAGAATGGTAAATGTTGCTTGTTGTAATGTTCAGCGACGGTTTCGTTAGCGGCCAGCATGAAGGATTCAATCATTCGTTCTGACACACCACGCTCACGCAGAACAATGTCTGTTGGGTGACCCATATCATCAACAATGATCTTGGCTTCGTTTTCTTCGAAGTCAATGGCACCTCGAGCATGCCGCATCTTGTAAAGAATTTGATGCAGTTGAACCATGTCTTCAAACATCGGCACAAGTTCCTGATACTCGGCCATTACTTCTGGGTCATGGTCGGTCACAATCTTGTTGACGTTGTTATAAGTCATCCGCGCATGGCTCTTGATGATGCTTTGATAAATCTCGTGATTAACCACGTGACCATCTTGATCAATTTCCATATCACAAGACATCGCCAAGCGATCAACGCCAGGATTCAACGAACAAATGCCATTAGACAGCCGGAATGGCAGCATCGGAATGACACGGTCGACCAGATACGTACTAGTCCCGCGATCAAACGCTTCTTTGTCCAACGCTGAGCCTTCTGTAACATAGTGCGACACGTCTGCAATATGCACACCAAGATGGAAGTTTCCGTTTGGCAATTTCCAAACGACAACGGCATCATCGAAGTCTTTACTGTCGTCGCCGTCAATCGTCACAACGGCTTGATCGGTGATATCTTTACGGTTCACCCGTTCTTCTGGGGTGACATGATCCGGGATATCATTAGTTTGAGTCATTACCTCATCAGGAAACTCAGTCTTGATATGGTTTTGCATCACTAATGACATAATATCCACACCGGGATCATTCTTATTTCCCAATGTTTCAACCACCATGCCATACATCAGCTTCGGATGGTGTTCATTAGGAAATTCCGTAATCTCGGTAACCGTCATGTCGCCTAATTGCGGCATGGTACCAGTGTCTTTGACATAAACCGGAAAATTCTTCAGTTTCTTCTCGTGGCTGACAACCATACCAATAAAACCAGACTTGGCCCGATCTTTGTCGGAAAATGGTTTGAATTCGCCTACAAGTGTCGTTAGGCTGCGTTCAACAACCTTAGTGATTTCGCCTTCTGGTCCACGCGTATCGTTTGGGCGTGCTTCACGGACGATACGGACTTCAACGGTATCACCGTCCAAAGCAAAATCAGTGCTCGTTGACGGCACATAAACATCATTGTCCTGATCTTCAATCGCAACGAAACCAAACCCTTTTTCATTGCCATGGAAAATACCTGTCAACACTTTAGGCGTGCCGCCCCAAGCATAACGGCCTTCACTAATGGGATGGATTAAATTGTCATTTTCCATACCAGTTAAGGCTTGAACCAGCGTTTTAAAATCAGTGCCTTCGTTTAATTTCAAGGCACGGCTCAGCGTCTGGACCGAATAATCAATCTTCGGATTTTTACGAAATGTTGCTAAAAGTTCATTACGAATATGGCCAACTGTGGTCATGCTATCCCTCGTTTTCTTGTTGCATAAATGCGATAACGTCTTGTTGTAGTGCGTGATGCGCCGAATTCACGGTGATCACATGCTTGGCATTGTCATACCAATGAAAATCTACTTGCGGTGCATTGATGAGTGCATCCCGTAGCTGATAAGCCAGCTGCCCATCAACTAATTCATCAGCACCGGCCTGGCCGATAAAGATCGGCTTATTAACTAAATACAGATCGGCGGCAACCCCAGTGGCGAAATTGTCAATCGCCGCCAGCTGGCCTGGTAAGTAAGCCAAAATCTGAGTACTTTCGTCTGGTACACCTGCCAAACGATTCATATATTGTGCGTATTTCAGAAACCCTGGCACGAGATGGTGCTTACCCGGTAAGATCGGCGATGAAAAAACGCCGCCAGCTGTGACACCGGGTAATATTTCCAAAGCTTTCATGGCGAAAATACCGCCGAGTGATAATCCAAAAACAAAAACACGGTCATACTTTGCTGTCATATGCGAAACAGCCGCGCTGGCCTCTGCCCACCAAATATCTGGGTTGCCCTTAGTCAGAATATCCATTGGCTCAATGGTACCATGTCCCGTGAACAACGGCGCATACACGCCATACCCAGCCCGCTGCAAGGCCCGCCCCATGAAGTTCATGTCGTTTGGGCTGCCAGTATAGGCATGCAGCAAAACAACACCGGTATCAGTGCCCTCGTATTCGAATGGTTGCGGTTCACGAAAGATCATGATGGGTTTCATCCTTTGTGGCAAGTGGCTGGGTGGACAAGTGGAACTTCAATCTCTTGGTGAAAAGGCTCGATATTGCGGTGAAAAAACGGTTGTAGGTCTTGTCTATTGGCGGATAAAGTCAGCCTTGTCATATGGTTAGCTATTCCACCGCAGTTGCTGTCGAAACGCGTTTCCTGGCCCAGAAACCGGGCCAATGAACGCTCTGCAAAAAAAGTCTCCTGAGTACCAGGAGACTTTCGTTAATGGGCTTCCAGATATACCAGCGCGATTGCGAGGCCGAAGAAAATAACACCTAGTACAACGGTGACTTTCTCCATGAAAGCTTCGAAGCCGCGGGATTTCGTCTTCCCGAAAAGATCTGTTGCCCCACCGGACAATGCGCTTAACGCATCTTGTTGTTTGCTTGGTTGCATTAATGTTGCGATCACGATCAAAATCGAATCGATCACAAGAAATGTGGTCAATAAACTTTGCAAGTTGTTGCCTCCCTTGCGAAAAATCTCACCCTAGTAGTTTAGCATAAAAGCAACATAAAGGCGAACGCATTCTACCTAAAAGAGGCATCTTTGCTGAAATCCACCTTTTTAGCTACTTGAACCGTCTCACAGCAAGTAAAATAACTCACAATAGTAGCACGTCAACGTCCTGACAGATAACTTGCTCATGAGTTTTGGTGCGTTTTCCCCAACGCCGCCGATAGCGCATCAATCCGCCGCTTGACCCGAGCACGTTGGGTCGCATCCGTTAACAGCACCAACGTATCACCTTCACGGATCAAGGAATCACCATGTGGAATCACTTCCTGTTCGCCACGCCGGATTCCGATTAGTAATGCTTCTTTAGGCCATGGCATATCGCGGACCATTTTGCCATTCAAGGGACTGCCGAAGAAAACCGGTATTTCCAGTCGGTCGGGTCGATGAAGCTGCTGAACTGTTTTCGGCATTGTCATTTGCTCGAGTAACGCTTCGTAGATCGGCGCACCGCCAAGCAAATCAACCACGAGATAAGCAGTTAATGATAGGACCGCTAACGGCATCAAATGCGTCAAATTACCAACCATCTCCGTTACCAATAGAATCGCAGTAAACGGTGCTTTCCCAATGCCAGCAAAGTAACCGGCCATTGAAAAAATGATTAAGTTCATGATATAGACGTGCGGCAATAAGCCGAGTTGATTCATGAAGACGCCATAAATGGCACCAATCACGGCACCCAAAGAAAGAATCGGCAGAAAAATGCCACCTGGTAATCCAGAACCATATGAAATCATTGAAAAAACGAAACGTACAACAAAAATTGCGATCAATACAAGCAAAGATGGCACATACTGGCCAAAACCGACAATCAAACCATTGCCACCACCAAGTAAGTTTGGTGCAAAATAGCCAACCAGAATCACCAGCAGAAACGGTACAATGCCTTGTAATGGCCGCGGTAAATGTGTCAAGTTGCGATACCACCGCGGCATCACCAACAAGATTCGCTGGTATAAGTACCCAAACAAGCCCAAAAGAATGCCTAGCAAAATTAAATGCCAATAACTCGATACAGGTAAACTACGCGAATAGCTTAAATGCAGCACCGGAACAAGTCCGAAAACATTCAGTGAAACAAAATCCGATCCAAT
Organism: Lacticaseibacillus sp. 30; assembly: GCF_053819265.1. Taxonomy (NCBI): domain Bacteria; kingdom Bacillati; phylum Bacillota; class Bacilli; order Lactobacillales; family Lactobacillaceae; genus Lacticaseibacillus; species Lacticaseibacillus sp. 30. Next base: position 88,307 of record NZ_JBSOQX010000002.1, on the reverse strand, counting down.
TGCCCCAGCCAATGCCGTTAACCAAACAAGCGGTGAGAAATTATGATAAACCTCTTCTAAGACGAACAAGGTCCCAGCAATGGGTGCATTAAATGCCGCCGCCAAGCCAGCAGCAGAACCGGATGCAATTAACAATCGCCGATCAGTTCCTGATAGCTTGAACCCAGCAGCTAAACCTTGCCCGACTGAAGCGCCTAACTGAATCGACGGTCCTTCCCGTCCGAGAAACAACCCAGGCCCCAGCGCCAGAACACCGCCGACAAATTTTCGCCAGAGGATCGACCACCAGTGCATTTCCAATTCACCAGCCAATTGGCCTTCAACTTGCGGAATCCCAGAGCCAGAAATATAGGGCTCTTTCTTGAGAAGCCACGCCACGATCAACGCCAAACCAAGATTGACACCGATCAACAACGCCCATTGCCACCAGACAAACGGTGCTATTCGCAAGTGCCCATATACCAGCCGACTATAGCGCAGCCCTACCTCAATACAATAGCGAAACGCGCTGACAACAGTGCCGCTCATTAAACCAACGAGTAGTCCGAGTAGCACAAATCGCAGGCGAGTAACGTCAAATTTTTCTTTTACAGGTCGTGCCAAGTAATTCCCCTCCAGTACAACATGATCTCAGTATATACCTCTGGCTGGGAATCAAAAACGACTCAGTCACCCGAGTCAGCAAAACCAATTATTGTTTTTCTTGCCGAGCCACCCAAACCAACATTGCACCGATTAACAAAGTGATAAGCGGAAATGGATATGTGGCCCATGTTTGGATCATGACGCTGGGAAAGGTCCAGGCTAACACGTTGTACAGCAAAGTTAGCACCAGTGTCAGCACATACCAGTAACGGTGCGTAGGATCCATGAACCAGCCAATCAACGCATAAATGATCAACCCGTATAAAAGCACAATCCCGATTAAAACAACTAAGGCGCCAAAAATCTGGCCAGATGCTCGCAAGCCGACATCCCACGTCATCCATAACATCGTCAATCCTAAAACAACTTCTAGCCAAGCAAACACGGTGAAAAATTTTTTCAAACGATCTATCCCCTTTTAGTCAAATCTGATGACCCGTCTGCTTGCAACTGACGGTCATATTCGCGGGTGATCTTCAAGCCGAACATAACGCCAGCGGCCAGTAACACGCCGATCCCTGCAACTACAAATAAAGTTGCGACACCAAAGCGATCGGCGATGGGACCAGCAAAAATCAAGCCGACCGGCCCTGGCAAACTCATTAGTGCATTCAAAATCCCCATAACCCGCCCGAGCGTCTCAGGAGCATAACTTTGCTGATACATCGCGATCAAAGGCGTGTTGAAAAACGGCCAAGCTAAGCCAGCAACGCCATTCAAGATAAGAAACCATAAAAAGCCATTTTCAGTTCGTGGCAAAACACCACTTAATCCAAACGTCACGCCAATGACCACCATCCCCCAGACAATCGGATGAATACGATCACGAAAATGGCCAAAGACGCTAATGAGCAATCCACCAAGTAGCGACCCAGCAAAATAAACAACTTCAATCAATCCAGCTTGGCCGACAGTGCCATGAAAATAACGCATGGTCATTAAAGGATACATACTAGCGGCTGGCATGAAGGCAAACGTCGTCAACATGCCAATTAAAGTCATATACCACAGGCCACGATTGCCTCGCAACAATTGCCACCCGACCTTGGCATCCTGCGCAACATGGACGGTTGTCCCGACCAAGCGATTTTCTGGAATACTAACGAACAACAGCAAGCTGACACCTAGAATCGCACCTAAAACATCTAACAAAATCAAAAGCGGCATCGGCATCAGGCCAAAAAGGACAGCTCCGAGTGCCGGCGCAATAATCATGTTCGCCGAATTCACCACACCGAGTTGACCGTTCACGCGCGTCAACTGATCACCAGGGACCATGGTTGGCAAAATAGCCTGAATCGTCGGCATCTGGAATGTTTGTGCCAACGCCCGCACCAGCAACGACACAAAGATCAGCCAAACAGGAAAAAAACCACCAAACTCGCCAACGGCACTCAAAATAAGTGCCACCATAGCGGCGACAATATCCGGTACAATCAACAACATTTTCTTGTTCAAGCGATCAATATAAGGCCCGACAAAAGGACTCAGCAGAATCGTCGGCAACATACCTAATAAAGTAGCAATGCTGAGAATCGTTGCAGAACCAGTTTTGGCAGTTAAGTACCAAATGATCGCATACTGAACCGTCATACTGGTAATGCCAGAAAGAAATTGACCAAGCAAAAAGATAGCAATGTTTCGTTGCCAATGAGGTGGCGTCGTTTGCATAGAAAACTGTCCTTTCATTTGTGCTTATCCCTAGTATACAGAAAGGTGCACCCGACAACCGCGATTCAGTCTCACCGATTAAAAAATCCTGATTCTTTCAACCCAAGAGACCTCGCTAAAACCACGCCATTTGGTCGAAGCCACTTATGTTCCGGCTTCTAAGCGCTCCTGTTCGCGCACAATTAAACGCGCTCGCTGGCGCGGAAACCTGCATGTAAGGACCTTGAACTTACACACTCTGGTTTCTAACCGCGCCAGCTCACGCTCCACAAAAAAAGCACGCTCCTTAACGGAAACGTGCTTTCCAAGCTGCCAACTAATTAAGCAAATTAGTCGATTGCTTTCACATTGTAGAAGGACTTGCGGCCCTTGTACAAGGATTGTGCACCCAGTTGATCTTCGATCCGCATTAACTGGTTGTACTTAGCGATACGATCTGTCCGGCTCATTGAACCAGTCTTGATCTGGCCAGCGTTGGTTGCAACAACCAAGTCAGCAATCGTTGTATCTTCAGTTTCACCGGAACGATGTGAAACAACAGCTGTGTAACCAGCTTCTTTAGCCATTTCGATGGCTTCGAAGGTTTCGGTCAATGTACCGATCTGGTTCAGCTTGATCAGGATGGAGTTAGCAACACCCATATCGATACCCTTCTTCAGGTAGTCGGTGTTGGTAACAAACAGATCATCACCAACGATTTGGACTTTGTCGCCCATCTTCTTGGTGAATGTCTGCCAGCCTTCCCAGTCGTTTTCGTCGATAGGATCTTCAACAGAAACGATTGGGTACTTGTTAATGTAACCATCAATCATGTCGGTCCATTCTTCAGTGGTGTACTTCTTGTCAGGGTTAGACCACTTGGTTGTGTATGTCTTGCTCTCGGCATCGTACATTTCTGAAGCAGCAACGTCAAAGGCCAAAGCAATGTCGTCGCCTGGCTTGTAGCCAGCCTTCTTGATTGCTTCAACAAGAAGTTCGAAGGCTTCTTCGTTATCCTTCAAGTTCGGGGCAAAGCCGCCTTCATCACCAACAGCGGTGATGTCGCCTTTACTCTTCAACAGTGCCTGTAAAGCATGGAAGGTTTCTGAACCCATCCGAACAGCTTCACGAACGCTCTTAGCGCCAACAGGCATGATCATGAATTCCTGGAAGTCAACGGTGTTGGTTGAGTGTGCACCACCATTGAGGACGTTCATCATTGGCGTTGGCAGAACGTGGGCATTCGGGCCGCCAAGATATTGATACAATGGCAGGCCAACTTCATCAGCAGCAGCACGGGCTGCAGCCAAGGAAACACCCAAGATAGCATTGGCGCCAAACTTGCCCTTGTTCGGGGTACCGTCAAGGTCAATCATGGTTTGGTCAATCAGGCGTTGTTCAGTCACGTCAAGGCCAATAACCGCCTTAGCGATTTCGTTGTTCACATGACCAACGGCCTTCAAAACACCCTTGCCGCCAAAACGATCCTTGTCACCATCACGAAGTTCAACGGCTTCGTGTTCACCGGTTGAAGCACCTGATGGTACCAACGCACGGCCAAAGCCGCCGTCTTCAGTGTACAATTCAACTTCAACAGTAGGGTTGCCACGGGAGTCTAAGACTTCGCGTGCCAATACATCAGTAATGATAGACATAAATTCTTCTCCTTTTTGCCAGAAGGCTGTTTAATAGTAGAACCCAGATTAATCTTGGTAGTTAGCCAAGGCGATGAAACTTTCAGGATCCATCGAAGCGCCACCGACTAAACCGCCATCGATATCAGGCTTAGCCATTAATTCCTTGACGTTCGCTGGTTTAACAGAGCCGCCGTAAAGAATACGAACAGCATCTGCCGTATCTTTATTATACAACTTCTCAACCGTTGCACGAATATGTGCGACAACTTCTTGTGCCTGATCGGCAGTTGCCGTCTTACCTGTCCCGATAGCCCAGATTGGTTCATAGGCTAAGACTGAAACTTTGACTTGGTCAGCACTTAAACCGGCCAAAGCAGCTTCAATCTGTGAAGCAACCCAGTCTTCGGTTTGGCCAGCTTCGCGCTGAGCCAAACTTTCGCCGCAGCAAATGATTGGCAAAAGATTGTTCTTAAAGATGGCCTTAGCCTTCTTATTGATATCTTCATCGGTTTCGTGGAAATAGCCGCGACGTTCGCTGTGACCGATAATGACGTAATCAACGTTCATTTCTTTCAAAGCTTTCGGGCTGGTTTCACCAGTAAAGGCACCTTCGTCTTCAAAGTAGCAGTTTTCAGCCGCCGTCTTCAAAGGTGTGCCTTCAGCGCCAGCAACTAAGGTGGTCAAATCAATGGCAGGTGCGCCAATGACAGTCTCAACCTTGCTTGCATCAGGCAACTTGCCTTTAACGCCGTCTAAGAATTCTTGCGTTTCCTTAGGATTTTTGTTCATTTTCCAGTTACCAGCAATGAATGGTGTACGCATGGCATATCTTCCTTTCATATGTACCGACAGACACCGTCTGCCGGTAGTGACTGTTAGATCAGCATGCCTGACAATTACTTGTCAGAAATAGCTGCGATACCTGGCAAGGTCTTGCCTTCAAGATATTCAAGGCTAGCGCCACCGCCAGTGGAAATATGGGTAATCTTAGGTGCAATACCCAATTGCTTAGCAGCAGCTGTTGAATCGCCGCCGCCGATAATTGTAGTAGCATCCTTCAAGTCGCCAAGGGCACGGCCGACTTCAAGGGTCCCTTCAGCATAGTTGCTCATTTCAAAGACACCCATTGGGCCATTCCAAACAACGGTCTTGGCACCTTGCAAAGCATCTTTGAATTCTTTGATTGTCTTCGGGCCGATATCCAAGGCCATATAGCCATCAGGAATGTCGCCGTCAACAACTTTATGTGGGGCATCGTTAGAGAATTCAGTTGCAACAACGGAATCAACCGGCAAAAGCAGCTTGTCGCCAGCCTGATCCATGATCTTCTTGGCAAGTTCGATCTTGTCTTTTTCAACCAAAGACTTACCGATGCTCATACCCTTAGCAGCATAGAAAGTATAGGTCATGCCGCCGCCGATAAGAATCTTATCAGCCTTAGGTACCAAGTTTTCGATCACGCCGATCTTATCGGAAACCTTTGCACCACCCAAGATAGCAATGAATGGGTGTTTCGGGTTGTCAACGGCATCGCCTAAGAACTTGATTTCCTTTTCCATCAAGAAGCCGGCAGCAGTTTGCTTCATGTTGGAAGCAATGCCGACGTTTGAAGCATGGCTGCGGTGTGCAGTCCCAAAGGCATCGTTAACGAATAAGTCGCCAAGACTTGCCCAGTACTTGCCAAGTTCAGGATCGTTGCCGGATTCTTTCTTGCCGTCAAGATCTTCAAACCGGGTGTTTTCCATAACAAGAACGTCGCCATCATTCATCTTGTTGATAGCATCTTCAAGTTCCTTGCCGCGAGTTGCCGGGACAAATGTCACTGGCTTCTTCAGCAATTCACTCAAACGTTCTGCAACTGGCTTCAAGGTCAGCTTAGCCTTGTCTTCTTCGGTCTTGACACGGCCGAGATGTGACAAGAGGATTGCCTTGCCACCATGATCAATAACATACTGGATGGTTGGCAATGCTGCCACGATCCGGTTATCATCACCGATAACACCATCTTTGATCGGCACGTTGAAGTCAACGCGGATCAGGACTTTTTTGTCCTTAACATCTAAGTCTGAAACAATTAATTTAGCCAAGAGAAATGACCTCCTATTTTTCCTAAAGATGACTTAACTTCAAGTAACGACCGCTTAACACCAGAAATAAGCGCTCGTTTTCAGCAGGATGCTAAAACATCCTGAGAATTGATCGCCTATTTCCAAAAAAAGCGGAGGGAGTAAGCTCCCTCCGCTTCGGATGTTGCGGCTAGAAAAGCGTTACTCCGGATTAGAGAGTAGCAAATTTCAGCAAGGTACGGATCATCTGGCAAGTAAAGCCATATTCGTTATCGTACCAAGCAACCGTCTTAACTAATTGATAGTCACCAGCAGTTGTAACTTCGGTCTGTGTAGGATCAAAGATTGAACCTTGTGTCGTACCGATAACATCGGAAGATACGATTTCGTCTTCGTTCCAGCCAAAGCTAGGGTTGTTTTCGGTGTGCTTCTTGATAGCTTCGTTAACTTGGTCAGCAGTAACGTTCTTGGTCTTCAAGATGGAAACCAATTCGGTCAAAGAACCGTCAACAACAGAAACACGCTGTGCGTGGCCCTGCAACTTGCCGTTCAATTCTGGGATAACCAAACCGATAGCCTTAGCAGCACCTGTGCTGTGAGGAATCGTGTTAGCAGCAGCGGAACGTGCAGCGCGCAGGTTGCCACCGCGAACTGGGCCGTCAAGCAACATCTGAGTTGAGGTGTAAGCATGAACGGTGGTCATGGTACCAACTTCGATGCCGAATTCCTTGTTCAGGAAGTAAGCCATTGGTGCCAAGCAGTTGGTTGTGCAAGAACCAGCAGAAACAATCTTGTCGTCTGCATTCAGAGTGTCATCGTTGACGTTGTAAACGATGGTCTTCATCTTGCCGGCTGGGGCAGAAATCAGAACACGCTTTGCGCCTGCGTCCAAATGAGCTTGTGACTTTTCAGCAGAGGTGTAGAAGCCTGTGCATTCAAGAACATAGTCAACGCCATCGTTCTTAACCCAAGGAATATTCTGGGCTTGCGGTTCTGCGTAGACACGGTATTCTTTACCGTCAACGACGATACCGTTATCGGTTGCACTAACTTCACCAGGGAAAGTACCGTGGGTTGAATCATACTTCAGCAAGTGAGCCAGCATGGTTGGGCTGGTCAGATCGTTAATTGCAACAACCTGGATGTCATTGCTCTTTGCACCCAATTCGTAAATACGACGGAATGCCAAACGACCGATACGGCCAAAACCATTAATACCAATCTTAACAGTCATGCTAAAATTTCCTCCTTTAGGAAATAAGGTTTTATTCTAACGGGTTGCCCCAGTTAAAATCGAATTAGTTGCACCGACGTCTGTTAACAGCCACGTCCGACTCGGTGCGTGTTGCATATATGCCGCAATTGCTTTGGACTTACTTTTGCCAGCAGCAACAGCGAATACATACGGTATATGATCAAGATCCGCGAGCTGTAAACCAATCTGCGGTATCTTGTAAACGACCTTGCCGCTCGCATCGTAGAAAACACCGAATGCTTCGGCAACGGCATGTTTGGCTTTCAACATGCTGATCGTGTCAGATGACATGCCACGGCGACGAGCCATGACTAAAGCGTCACCCACACTATGAATCACGACCTGAGCCTTATCAATCAGCCCTAAAACCTCTTTAACAGAAGGCTCTTTAATCAATGATTCGTAGGATTCCGAGCTAAGATTTTCCGGTACATACAACGCTCGGTAGTTGCTGTCGGTTGCTTCCGCCATCGCAGCAGCAATCGAGTTGGCCTGAATCGTCACCGCTTCGCCTAAGCCACCGCGAGCAGGGACAAACGTCAATTCACGTCCTGCAGACAACTGAAATGTCAGCTGCCTTGCAAGATGTGCCATTGTCGTTCCACCCATCACAGCAACCGTCAAGCGACCCGGCGGCAACAGTAATTGTAAGGTCGAATTCAACGTCTTCCCCAGCTCATCAAGCACCCGACCACTTTGATCGGCATCGCCAGATACGACCAAACAATGATCGATTTGAAGCTGGGCAGCAAGTCGTTTTTCATCATCCTTAATTCCTAACAGCTGATTCATAAGATGATCAAGGCCATGAAATGTCTCTAACCCTTTTGCTGTTAGCACCATGCCAGATTTTGAGCTTTCCAACAAACCTTGACTACGCAGAAAATCCGTTTCTGTGCGCAAAGCACGTTCTGAGATCTTCATCTGTTCGGCCAACGTTCGCCGGCCAACTGGTGCCATCCAGTTAATAAATTGAAGGACCTGATAGCGTTTAGTGACAACGCCCATCAGATCAGGCGCGATCGCTTTGAGCCACGCAAGTTCAGTATGCATAAGGCACGTCCTTCTTTAATGGGTCATTTCACGTCCCTCCGAGTCGTTCGCCGACCCAGCAAGCTGAAAAAAATTAGGAACCCAACAAATGCTGTTTTCCTTTACCAACAAGACCAATTGTAGCAGGGGTTCCGCTTTATCGCAAGTCTGCGGCCTTAATCGTCCAAAAACAATCACATATTCGGTAAACTTAGAACATCTATTTTTTTGGTGTGAAGATTATTCGGATTTTACTAAAACATCATCCCGTCTGGCGGGTTTTTTTGAAAGCGGGTTTCGGGTTGTTTCTAATGGAATTTTCATGCTGGGAAAAGTGATTCAGTTTGTGTCTTAGTTCAGTAGTGACAAGGGTTGGTTTTATTCCCGTTCGTTATATAATGAGCAGTTTCCAAGTCATAATGTTAGCGTTTGCAAAAATAGCCGCCGAATCTCTCATCAAGCACCCGAGCAATGAACGGTGAAGATCGTCGCTGCAATTCGGATCTCAGGCTATCACTTATCGGCGTTTTAGCATGATGCATGTCACGCCTCTATCCTGTTTTGAATGTTTTTAATTTTAAACAAAACAAAAACCCCGATTACTCGGGGTTATGCTGTCCTACCTTTTCCCATTTAACCGGGTTTCTGCGCAGCCCGGGAGTCGAACCCGGATTTCGAGAACCGGAATCTCACGTGCGATCCATTACACTAACCGCGCAAGTACCTAATTATATTACTCAATATGCCCTCGCTTTGCAAGTCTTTTCGGGGAAACAAAAACGCGTTGCCACGATATGGCAACGCGCTTTTCTTTTTACAGCTTATTTTTGCGTATTTTTGTTGACCAAGATATCATCGATTAAGCCGTAATCCTTGGCTTCCTGAGCGCTCATATAATGATCACGCTCGGTGTCCTTCTTGATTTGCTCAATCGTTTGACCAGTTGCGTCAGCCAAAATTTGGTTCATCTTGCGACGTGTCTTCAAGATTTCTTCAGCAGCGATTTCAATTTCGGTCTGCTGACCTTGGGCACCGCCTGAAGGTTGATGGATCAGGATGGTTGAGTTCGGCAATGCGAACCGCTTCCCTTTCGTCCCACCAGCCAGCAAAACGGACGCCATTGAGGCAGCCATCCCGATGGCGATCGTCTGCACATCTGACTTGATGAAGTTCATCGTATCCAGCATCGCCAAGCCACTGGTGATAACACCACCGGGACTGTTGATGTAGAGATAGATATCCTTTTCAGAGTCTTGCGCGTCCAAGAAAAGCAGTTGCGCGATGACAGAATTGGCCATTTGATCATTGACTTCACCGGATAACATAATGATTCGGTCTTTTAATAGACGTGAGTAAATGTCGTAAGCACGTTCGCCACGACTAGTTTGTTCAACGACGGTAGGTACTAGCATGTCCTAACCTCCTGATAATCGTTATTAGCACTCTTAAAAGTACAGTGCTAAGTATACAACTAAAGTCAAATAAGGTCAAAGATTTAGGTAAAAATCTTTGACCTTATTTTTGGGCGTTACGCTTCTGGAAAAGCGCCGTCGGGAATGGCACTTAAATGCTCATCAACCCGACTGACTTCTGACTTGATATGATCATACTCAGGCTTAGGAAGATTCATCAACTCCATGCAAGATCCAACGTGTTCAAAAATCTGATCACGGGCATCCAGCGCCTTTTGGGTTAAACTGACATCCACTCGCCGTTCATCTTCAGTGGAACGCTTGCGACTGATCCAGCCATCTTTTTCAAGCCGTTTCATTAACGGCGTCAAGGTACCGCTATCCAGTTCAAGTGTTTGTCCGACTTGCTTAACCGACATTGTGCCATGTTCATATAGCGACAATAACGTGATGTACTGCGGATAGGTTAACTTGAACGGAGCTAGCGCTTGTGAATAGAAATGATTGTATTGTTTTTGTGCTTTGTAAATCGCAAAACAAAGCTGTTCGTTCAAAGTAATCGGTTTAACCATGCTGCTTCCTCCTAAAACTTACCTTTAAACGCGCGAACAGCTCGCAAAAGCCGTCCACACTGTGAAAAATGCGTTCATCTATCAATTATTAGCCACCATCAACACCGACGGGGCTCACGTCATTGCTTCAAGACGGTCATCTCAAAAAAGCGATGGCGCTTCTCTCTGGTTGCCAAGATCATCACGGCTCCTTCAAACAAGTCGTCGCCAAAGGGATACATCCAAGCTAAAAGACATCGACATGCGTCCAAAACAGTCAATCTTCAGCAAAAAAATAACTTGATGTCGGTTACATTGTACACGATTAGCTTGAGGAAACAAAGGGATTGATTTGTTGATTGTCAACACCCGATTATGATGAACGCAACCCACTTCGCATTAGTGCTCAAGCGTCTTCTGGTTGTTGATACCCTTCAGCAATCTGATTCAATTTCCGCAACCGGTGATTGACCCCAGACTTTGAAATTTGGCCGCTCGGCATCATCGCTCCAAGCTCTTGAAGCGAGACGTCAGGATGTGCTAAACGTAAAACTGCAATTTCCCGCAATTTGGCCGGTAAGTTATCTAGCCCAACATGGTTCTTTAAATAGTTAATATTCTCAATCTGCTTCTGTGCAGCGTCAATCGTTTTATTCATATTCGCATTTTCACAGTTAACTAATCGATTCACTGAATTCCGCATATCCCGCATGATCCGAACATCTTCAAACTTCAGCATGGCATTCGTGGCCCCAATAACCTGCAAGAAATCGGCAATCTTTTCTGCTTCCTTGAGGTAAACAATGTAGCCGCTTCGCCGTTCTACGGTGCGAGCGTTCAGATTAAAATGATTCATCATTTTCAAAATACCAGCATTGTGATTATCGTATAAAGAATAGATTTCCAGATGATAACGCGAGGTTTCCGGGTTATTCACTGAACCACTGGCCAAAAAGGCACCGCGTAAATAAGAACGCATCCGCTGCGGTTCCTTCAACACCGAAGCTGGAACGGTTGTTGAAATCGCCATGGTATCCGGATCTAAAATTGATAGATCCGACAAGATGTCATTGACGCCTTCTGTTAGCCGCACAATGTATTGATAATTCTTCTTGAGCTTCATCTTACGGTGAACAACCAGATTAGCTTCGTGATGATAGACTTGGCGAATCAAGCTATAAATCCGACGTGCAATAGCCGGATTTTCGGTTTGAATATTTAACACAAAACGATGAGCCATCAGTGTCAGGCTGCCGTTCATACGAATCAAAGCAGACAGTTCAGCCTTAGCATGTTCTGGATGTACCTCGAGCTGTGTCAGTTCTTTTTTCACCAGACTGGCGAAACTTGCCATACCCTCACCTCCGGGTTTTGCCGCTGACCTGAAAGGCCAAGTTTAAAATCTCCTTGGCGACTTTATCACCATCATGAAAGACCCCATGATCGCGCAACTTTAAAAAGTCTTCGGAAATCACGCGGCAGCCCATGTCTCGCAAGCCTTGATAGTTATGCTTAACCGGCGTGAGAATTTCGTTGTACTTTTGATGATCCAGATAATTATCGGGGACTGGTTCAATGTTAACCAAAACCGTATCCACAAAGTTCTCGCCCATTTGTTCATTCAGAACCCGGACATGATCGGCATCGGTAAAATGCTGGGTTTCGCCTTTTTGGGTCATGATATTGACAATGTAAATCACTTCGGCTTGCGTCTTCTTCACCGCATCCCCCAGATTTTCAATCATCAAGTTAGGCAAAATGCTAGTGAAAAGACTGCCTGGGCCTAAAACAACAACATCAGCGTCCATAATCGCATCGATAACTTCTTTGACCGCCTCTGGTTTGCCATTGGCGGGATCTGTTTCTGAAACCGAAATATGCTTGATGTTTTTCCCAGCCGCTGTAATCTCAGCTTCACCAGACAGCTTTGTACCATCGGTGAATTCAGCATTTAAGGTTAACGGCGTGTTGCTGGCCGGATAAACGTGACCATCAACTTGCATCATTTCGCTTAGTTGCTGAACCGCTGGGAAAATGCCGCCTTTCATTTCAGACAGCGCGGCAATAATCAGATTGCCAATCGCATGCCCAGCGAAAAAAGCATCAGTTGTATTGAACCGATATTGAAAAATATCCAAATACAAACTCGGCAACTCCGATAAAGCCACTAGCACATTGCGAATATCACCAGGCGGCACTACGTTGATATAGTTGCGGATTGTCCCTGATGAACCGCCGTCATCGGCAACAGTCACAATTGCAGTCACATCTGCATCTTGCTCATGCAAACTATGCAGAATGACCGGCAAGCCTGTTCCACCGCCAATGACAACCACCTTTGGACGCCGACCGCGGATGACCCGAATAAATTTAGTTTCACGACTCATGAGCGATTCACCGTCTCCTTATGCTTCTTAATGTCTCGATGCGTGATATCAACGGCATATGCATCTGAAAACGCCTTACCAATCCGCTCGGCAAAAGCCACACTCCGATGCTGGCCGCCTGTGCAGCCAATCGCAATCGTTACGCTGGTTTTGCCTTCTGCCTTGTACTTTGGCATGATTTCAGACAATAGATCATAAAACTTGTTATAGAAACTTTCGGCATCTTCATTATCCATCACGTAATTGTAAACTTCCGGATCAAGCCCAGTCTTGGGCCGATAATCCTTAATGTAAAAAGGATTAGGCAGGAAACGGACATCCATGACAATATCAGCGTCTATTGGTAATCCGTATTTAAACCCGAATGACATGACTTCAATATGAAATGCTGGTTGACTACCGCTTTCCTTAAAGTTAAGGAAAATCTTTTCCCGTAACTGACGTGGACTTAAGGTCGTGGTATCAATCACAACCTGCGCGCGATTGCGCAATTCTGTGAGTAATGCACGTTCTTTTTTAATGCCGTCCATCAATCGGCCTTCCATGGCCAACGGATGAGAGCGACGGGTTTCCTTGTACCGAGAAACCAGCTCTTCATCAGTTGCATCCAAGAATAAGATGCGAGAATGAACATAGGCATTGTTGTCCAAATTAGCCAGCATATCGATAATCTGATCGTAAAAAGCACGACTGCGCAGATCGACAACAAGCGCGACCTTCGTGATCTTTCCGGATTCTTTTACCAATTCCCAAAACTTCGGCAACAAAGCTGGAGGCATATTATCTACGCAAAAATATCCCAGGTCTTCGAATGCCTGCATGGCAACGGTTTTACCGGCACCGGACATACCGGTGATAATGACAAGATCCAAACTTTCAGTCATAAAAGGCTCCTTTTTGATCATATTTATTCAAGTATAACATGCCGGGCGTGTCATTCCTACCGATCCCCGGTTTCTTTTCACCGCATCATCAAGCGTTGTTATTAAAAAACCTGATGCAGCGCAATGAATCAGCTGCATCAGGTTAAATAAAAGCGATGTTCATTAAATATTGCGTCGTGCAAAGGCAAGGACAATACATTCGATGCCGAATAGGACGAAAAACATCGACAATAATGTGACCAATGTGATGGCCGCAACCACTGGCTGCATGAACAACATCAAAGACACAATCACTGCCAGAATATCCAAGACGAGGTAAAGGACAAACCAGCCAGTACCTGCAATCCGCAAATGGCCCACGTTGAATAGCGAACCAACTGAATCAACTAAGAACCAGATTGCAAACATCATGGTAATCGTTGCAACACCAAAATTACTGTTGACCAGGAAAATGACACCAATAACAAGGTCAAAAATCCCCATCAAGAGCGACACCCAAGCTAGTTTACCAGTGAGCTGGCGAAGCGTTGAATACCCTGCTAAAATCGCAACCCCACGAATAATGGCAACAACAGCAAAGATAAAGGTCACCGTTTTCAATGTTGCCAGCGGATAGCGCATGACGACAAATGCGGCGATCAGGAACAGGATACCAGTGATAAACTGCCCCCAGTCAAAACCAAAACTTTTTCGATTTAACATCTATTTCCCTACTTTCTTAATCCTATTCATCATAATATTAAGCACGAGAATGAGCAAATCAGAGTGTGAAACAACTCGGTTTCTGGGCTGGCGACGCGTTGCTAGACCGTAGACAACGCTCCAAGCCCGCAAAGCTCGCGGTCTCGAAGTCGCCTAACAACATCAGTGACAAGGCGCGGTCGCCGTGCTTTTTGTACTGCTGATCCCCATCCGGTCTACGATTGCTCCGCCTTGGTACTAGTGTCTCGAAAATTCTAATAAATTTCCCATATCAAAAAGGCAAACAATTTTGTTGTCATTGTTTGCCCTTATTAACCGCCGTGAATGATGGCCCAACCTGGTCAGTCAATCTACTTCTTGCTTACTGCCTGCGCTTCATTCTTAGTTGATGTTTGCGCAGCTTCCTTGGTCCGTTGAGTGTCGCGAACGAGGATTGGTTTCAAGTATTGGCCAGTATAACTATCGGCCACATTAGCCACCTGTTCAGGTGTGCCAGTGGCGATGATCTGTCCGCCGCCGTCTCCGCCTTCAGGGCCAAGATCAATGACCCAGTCAGCTGTTTTGACGACATCTAGATTATGCTCGATAACCAGTACGGTATTGCCTTCATCGACTAGCCGTTCCAACACTTCCAGCAGCCGCTTGATATCATCTGTATGCAGACCAGTGGTGGGTTCGTCAAGAATATAAAAATTCTTGCCGGTTGAAAGCTTCTGCAGTTCGCTTGCAAGCTTCATCCGTTGAGCCTCGCCACCAGACAAGGTGGTAGCGCTTTGTCCCAGCTTAACGTAACCAAGGCCAACATCCACGATGGTTTGCAACTTGCGCCGAATCTTTGGAATATTCTTGAAGAAGTCAGTGGCTTCTTCGACAGTCATATCAAGCACTTCAGCAATATTCTTGCCCTTATATGTTACTTCGAGGGTTTCAGAGTTATACCGTTTGCCATGGCAAACTTCGCAAGGCACGTAAACATCAGGTAAAAAGTTCATTTCAATCTTGATGATCCCGTCGCCTTTACAGTTCTCACAGCGACCACCCTTAATGTTGAAACTAAAGCGGCCTTTTTTGTAACCACGTAATTTAGCTTCGTTGGTTTCGGCAAATAGCCCGCGAATGTCATCGAAAACACTCGTATAGGTAGCCGGATTGCTCCGCGGTGTGCGGCCAATTGGACTTTGGTCAATATTGATCAGCTTTTCAATATTTTTATAGCCAAGAATCTTTTTGTATGGACCCGGTTTCTCAGAATTATGATTTAACTTTTGAGCCAATGCACGCCGAAGAATCGAGTTAACCAAAGTAGATTTACCTGACCCAGAAACACCAGAAACCACGATGAATTTACCTAATGGAAAATCAACATCGATGTTTTTTAAGTTGTGGTCAGTGGCGCCTTCCAAACGAATCACTTTGCCACTACCTTGTCGCCGTTTTAGTGGTACCGGAATAAACTTGCGCCCTGATAAATATTGGCCAGTGATTGATTTGCGCACACGTGCAACTTGTTTAGGGGTACCGGATGCCATGATACGGCCACCGTGTTCGCCAGCCCCCGGTCCGACATCAATCAGATAATCGGCGGCGCGCATCGTATCTTCATCATGTTCGACCACGATCAACGTGTTGCCAAGATCGCGCATTTTTTTCAAGGAGGCAATCAGGCGATCGTTATCGCGCTGATGCAAGCCGATAGATGGTTCATCAAGCACATACATGACGCCGCTCAGATTCGAACCGATTTGGGTAGCTAGGCGAATTCGCTGAGCCTCGCCGCCGGATAGTGTACCAGCACTACGACTCAATGTGAGATAACCAAGACCAACGTTGACCAAGAATGTCAAGCGGTCAACGACTTCTTTCACGATTGGTTGGGCAATGACGCTTTCGGCTTCACTAAGATGCACGGTTTTGAAAAATGGTAGGGCATCCTTGATGGCAAGATCAGAAACTTCTGCAATATCGCGACCTTCAATTTTAACAGCCAAAGCCTGCCGATTCAGCCGCTTGCCGTGACAAACCGGGCACGGCAATGCTGTCATATAACTGCGCATCTGCTGGCGAGTAAAATCACTATTCGTTTCTGCATATCGGCGGGAAATGTTATTCAGCACCCCTTCAAAAGGTACATCAACATCGCGTACACCGCCAAAGTCATTTTCATAATGAAAATGGAATAACTTGCCGTCGCTCCCATTAAGCACCACATTGCGCTCACGGTGGGTCAGCTTGTTAAAGGGTACGTCCATTCGTACCTTGAAGGTTTTCGCCGCCTGAGCCAGCAGTTCCGGATAGTACTGGGAACTGATTGGATTCCATGGCGCGATTGCCCCTTCTGCCAAAGTCATACTCGGTTCTGGCAGCACCAAATCCATGTCAACTGTCAGCTTAACACCCAACCCGTCACATTCTGGGCAAGCGCCAAAAGGAGCGTTGAATGAAAATAGTCGGGGTTCCATTTCGCCAATCGTAAAGCCACAAATCGGGCAGGCAAAATGTTCGGAAAAGCGCAGTGGTTCACCGCCAATCACGTCCACGTTGGCATACCCTTCTGACAACCGCAGAGCTGCTTCAAATGAATCGAAAAGCCGACTGCGCGCCTCAGGCTTAACCACAATTCGGTCAATCACAATATCAATGTCATGCGACTTATTTTTATCCAGTTCATAATCAGCCGTTGCATCAACAACTTCACCATCAACACGCATCCGGACATAACCTTCACGCATGATTTTGGCGAAGACTTTTTTATGACTGCCTTTCTTGCGACGCACCACTGGTGACAGAATTTGAATCCTGGTCTTATCAGGTAAGGCTAAAACGCGATCCACCATCTGTTCAACACTTTGACTGGTAATCGGTGTGCCATCATTTGGACAAATCGGATGCCCGACACGTGCCCACAGCAAGCGCAAGTAATCGTTGATTTCAGTGACTGTTCCCACAGTTGATCGGGGATTTTTTGAAGTGGTTTTCTGATCGATCGAAATCGCCGGACTTAAGCCGTCAATCGAATCGACATCCGGTTTTTCCATCTGTCCCAGAAACTGTCTGGCATATGCTGAGAGACTTTCCACGTAACGACGCTGACCTTCGGCGTAAAGCGTGTCAAAAGCCAGACTGGACTTACCTGAACCAGATAGGCCGGTCATCACGACCAGTTTATTGCGGGGAATCGTCACATCAATATTCTTTAAATTGTGGGCACGAGCCCCATGGATCACAATTTTATCGTTTGCCATTCACAAAAGATCTCCTCATTTTTAGCAAGCAGTATTGGCGAAAATCACATTGCCACAACAGCTTATACGCCGACTTCTGACCGCTCACCTTAACGTGCTCGCCAGCCCAAAAACCTGCACATAAGGACCTTGAACGCAATGGCCAAAGACCGGCCATCACGTTCAAGACCACTTATGCTCCGGTTTCTAACCGGGCTGGTTCGCGCTCACCGGATCTGTTCAAAGCAATCATGGCTGACTTGGTACCATCGTGCAAGTGCGATCTGATTAAGACATATCAGCCTGCAATTCAAGAATTGTGTCGCGTAATGACGCTGCCTGCTCGAAATCAAGCTTCTTAGCTGCCGCCTGCATTTGGGAGCGCAGGTTTGCTACTAACTCCTTCTTATCAGCCTTGCTCATATCCTCATAATCAACTTCAGCAAAAGTCTTCTTGGCCTCGGCTTTATCATCATCTGATTGTTCATAGCTGGAAATAGCTGCCCGAATCGGTTTGATAATGGTCTTTGGCGTGATGTGATGTTCTTTGTTGAACTTCTCCTGAATCGTCCGTCGACGTTGGGTTTCATCAATGGCAGCCTTCATGGAATCTGTCACCTTATCAGCATACATGATGACTTTGCCATGCTCGTTACGTGAAGCCCGCCCAATGGTTTGAATCAAGGAACGTTCGGCACGCAAAAAGCCTTCCTTGTCAGCATCCAAGATTGCAATCAACGAAACTTCAGGGACATCGATCCCTTCACGCAAAAGGTTAATCCCAATCAGCACATCAAACTTGCCAAGTCGCAGATCACGAATAATCTGCGTCCGTTCAAGTGTCTTGATGTCACTATGCAAGTAGCGAACCTTGATGCCCATGTCTTTCAGGTAGTCAGTCAGATCTTCAGCCATTTTCTTGGTCAAGGTGGTGATGAAAACACGTTCGTGAGCATCAACCCGTTTGTTAATTTCACCAACAAGATCATCAATTTGACCCATGACCGGTCGAACCTCGATCTTCGGATCCAACAACCCGGTTGGCCGAATGATTTGCTCAGCAATATCGTCTTTAGGAACCCGATCCAGTTCATAAGGACCAGGAGTAGCACTCACATATAAAATACGATGGACATGTTGTTCAAATTCATTGATTTTCAATGGCCGGTTGTCCAAAGCACTTGGTAAACGGAAGCCGTAGTTGACCAGCATTTGCTTCCGCGCTCGGTCGCCATTGTACATCCCGCGAATTTGCGGCATGGTGACATGACTTTCATCCACCATAATGTTGAAGTCTTTCGGGAAAAAGTCCAGCAGTGTATACGGTGGTTCACCAGGCTTACGGCCATCCATATGGCGTGAATAGTTTTCAATGCCGCTGGTGAAACCCATTTCCCGCATCATTTCGATATCATAGTTCGTCCGCTGCTCTAACCGTTGCGCCTCCAACAGTTTGTTTTCACTGCGCAGGACTTTCAATTGTGCCTCTAACTCAGCAGCAATGCTCTTAATCGCTCGCTGCATCTGTTCATCGCTGGTCATGAAATGCGTTGCCGGGAAAATTGCCACATGATCACGTGTCCCGATGACTTCGCCGGTCAATGCGTCGACTTCGGTAATCCGATCAATTTCATCACCGAAAAACTCGACTCGAATCGCATGGTCATCACGACTGGCCGGGAAAATTTCAACGACATCGCCGCGAACTCGAAAGCGACCACGTTGAAAATCAATGTCGTTTCGATCAAATTGAATATCTACAAGTTGGCGTAACAGTGTATTACGATCAATCGTCATGCCAGTTCGCAATGACAGCACATGATTTTTGTATTCATGCGGATCACCTAAACCAAAGATTGACGACACTGAGGCCACCACGATGACATCATTTCGTTCCAACAACGCACTGGTGGCGCTGTGCCGCAGTTTATCAATTTCGTCGTTAATCGCACTATCTTTTTCAATATACGTGTCGGTACTCGGGACATAGGCTTCAGGTTGATAATAATCATAGTAGGAAACAAAATACTCAACCGCGTTATGCGGGAAGAATTCCTTGAATTCACCATAAAGCTGCCCGGCCAATGTTTTGTTGTGAGACAAAATCAAGGTCGGCTTGTTCAAGTTGGCGATGATGTTGCTCATCGTAAAGGTCTTCCCAGTCCCAGTTGCACCCAACAAGATCTGTTCTTTCTTACCCTCTTCAAAGCCCTTTGTCAACTTGGCAATGGCCTGTGGCTGATCACCAGCTGGTTGGTAAGGTGAAACCAGATCAAATTTACGATCGGCTATTCGTTCGATCATCGACATGCCTCCTATAAAACAATCACATGGGCATCATTCATTCCGAATACAAGGTGAACACGTGTCAATCCGTGCAGGAAAAAGGCCCCAGTGAACGCATTTTTACATTATCCAAACAAAATTTCGTCATCAAAAAAGTTGGAATCGACATGATGCGCATTCCAACTTTTGTCTTGCTTATTATAACATAGCGAACATACTTTCGCTACTTGTTTGGTTCATGTTCTGCCATGGTTTCTTTAGTCAGTTTAGCAAGCTGATCGCGGCTGGCAAATTTTTCATCAAGCATGTCCGGCAACACTTCCTCCAAGAAGTAGCGCACGCTAGGACGATTCCGAAACTGCAGGATCGTGCTTAAGCTTTCGGAGTAGATATCCAGAAAAACCTGTTCAGGATTGCCTTTCTCGATTTCGCCAAAACCTTCGTATAGTAGATCGATTTTATCAGCAACACTCAAGATCTGCCCTTCAAGCGTTTCATCCTTGCCTTCAGAAAGACGACGACGATAGCGATCCTGAAAGTCACGGGGAATTTCATTTTTGATAAAGTTCTCCGTCATGGTCGCTTCAACATCAGCCAGCATGTGGCGCAGTGTCGGGGTAGCATATTTAACCGGCGTTTTGATGTCGCCGATAAAACGTTCAGTATAATCGTGATTCAGAGATTTCTCATAGAGCATCTGCCAATTAACCTTGTTACCAGCTAACTCCTCGACATCGCCTAGCATTTGCGCGATTTCGGCAACTTTGAAACTATGTGCCGCCACTGAATGTTCCTGATACTTAAAGAATCCCGGTGCCCGACGCAGTGTCTCTAAGTTGCTTAGTCCTTGGATAAATTGGTGCATGCCCATGATTAAATGACCTCCTGATATTCGTGGCGTGATAGTGATGGCAGTAAATTAAATTGTTAAAAGACTACCACCTTGTGAAGCCCATTGCAAGAGCAGAGCGTGATCAGGCGCGGTTAGAAACCGGAGCATAAGTGGCCTCGGACACAAATGGCTGGGCTTTGGCCATTTATGTCCGAGGTCCTTATGTGCAGGTTTCTGCGCCTGAGAACGCGTTTCAGCAAGAGCGTGAACCACCCCGGTTAGAAACCGGAGCATCAGTGCCATCAATCATTTCACTTTTGTCTTAACCCACCCGAATCAATTGATCAATATCCTGATGTCGCATAATCTGAAAACTAATCCCTGCAAAAATACCCCAGATAGCCAGTAATGCAAGTCCGGCCATCCCCATCTCTAACCAAGGAACCTGAAAAGCCATCGTAATACCGGTGTTGACAGCTTGATGCAGAATCCAGCCAAGCAGTGTCCCCAGCAAAGAACCAATCACCATACTTGTCCCAAACAGAAACCCATTCTCAAGTGCCAACATCCGAACAATTTGACCAGGTGTCGTACCGACACTTTGCAGCATGGCGAGACTTCGCCGCCGTTGCAACAGATTAGCAAAAATATGATTCACAATGTTCGCCAGACTCACAAGGGTCAGCAGGGTTAAAAAGCCATAGACCATGACTTGAATAGCAAGCTGAAAGCTGCTGCCACGCGCATCATTTTCAATTTGATCAAAAAGTGCTGCATGTGGCACTTCATGCCGTAAAGCACTGGCCACCGTCTCATGAAAACTTGGTTTAATTAGTAAGACTTGAATGGCATACGTGACGTCATCATTTTTAATTTGGAGTGCTTGGCTGATTTGACGGAACCGGCTAGCAGAAAGCACCAAACCACTTTGGTCACTGACAAGCCAATCGGTCATTTCCGCAGCAGTCTTGGTGACGACCTTCATCGGCTGCGTTAAAGTCTTTTGGCTACTTTGCTCGTTAGCAAGCTCCAAGGTTCCTGCAAAATCTTTTGGCGTGTCCCATTGCTGCTGGCGCTTGCCTGTTTTTGAGTTCGTCACTAACCGACTGCCTGTGATAATCGTCGGCTGATCTTTAAAAACAGTGCCGAACGTTTGGTCACTCACCACGATCACATTCAGCCGATCATGAAATGCTTGTGGAGCGTTTTTCAAACCGACTTGAGTTGTGCCAGTCACCGTTCCGCGTTTCACCCCTGGCAGTCGCCTCGGATTAAAAGAGAAATTCGCTGATGCCAGCGATTGTGTCTTGGTGATCGTCACATCTGCCTGGCGACTAATCGTTTCATCGCTAAAAGTTAACATGCCGCGAAAGAAACTGGTAAAGCCGATAAAGATCATGAGTGACAAGGCCAGCGTTGTCATCATCGTGACTTTTGACCAGCCCAAACGCCGATAATGTTTATAAGCCAATTTAGCAATCGGCGTCGGCAAAAATCGTCCCAGCATCCCTTGCCGTAACATACGCTGACTCACCTTCCGACTTGCTGACTGCGCGCGAACTGCGGCAATCGGACTCACTTGTGCGGCGCGTTTGGCTGGTCGTCGTGCTGCTAGTAACGTGACAAGCAACATGAAAAATCCGCTGACTAAAATCGGCCACCAACTGATCGTGAGTAGGAGCTGAAAGGTGTTACCACTCGCCTTAAAAATTCGATTCAATTCATGAAAAGCGAGTGACAACCCACCGATTCCTGCAAGCAAACCCAGTAAAATCGCTGGCAATACCAAAGTCAGTGCTTGCAGATACACCGATTGCCGGATTTGTCTCGGCGTTGCACCAATTGAACGCAATAAGCCATAACGCTGCGTTTGTGCTTGTACACTCAGATTGATGCTGGTATAAATCAACGCCAATGACACCAAACCAATCACACTTAGCACCACGATGACAAGTAATACGAACATGGCACGGACCTTGACATCTCGCGACTCACCGGCCCGTTCCAAAGCTAATTCATTCATTCTCTGCTGGTCGGATCCGACATGATACTGCGCTGTGAGTTTCTTCAACTTCGCGTAAAAATTGCCATAGTTGCCAAAAGCCGCTGCGACAGCATAGTTCTTCGTGCCGTCAAAATGGCCGGTGGTGACAGCGCCATCACTTGCCATGAGGCCAGCATAGCCACGGTAACTACCGACGATCTTAAGAACGACGCGCTGACCATTGCGCTGTGCCGCCACGGTTTTGCCCACTGCATAAACATCAGAAATCAAATCTTGGGCTAACATGACTTCTTGCTCATTTTGGGGTAGCCGCCCTTCCAAAAGAATGGGTTGGATTAATCGCTGCAGCGCCGGTTTCGGCAACATTAACAAAGGCGAATCTGGTTGGTTAGGTACCTGATCAGCAAAGCTGATTTGTCCTTGTTGCTGATAGCGGACACTTTCGGAAATATCGGCTTTTTTCTGAATAGCCAGTGCGGTTTCTTGGTTAACCTTCGATAAAACAAACTGTAGGCCGCCGGTATTTTGAATATTATCTTGATACATTGAATGCCGAGCCGAATTAATGCCAATCAAGGTGGCCACAGTTAAGGTCGCAGCAACTGCCATCGCCAGAATGGTTGTGAACGTGCGCGCCTTCTCCTTAATCAGTTGACGCCAAACTAAATGGGTCATCGTCCCCATGACGCTCACCGCCCTTCACGCAGCACACCGTCATTGATGGTTACAACGCGATCTGCTTGCTTAGCGATATCGGGATCATGCGTAATCACAATTAAAGTCTGCCCTTGCTTGATATTCGCCTGGCGCAATAAAGTCATGATGTCTTGTGAATTGCGGCGATCCAAGTTGCCCGTTGGTTCGTCAGCTAAAATGATCGCCGGATGATTGATCAGCGCCCGGCCAATCGCAACGCGCTGCTGTTGGCCGCCTGACAGTTGATTTGGCAAAGCATCTTGCTTTTCCGTCAGACCCAAAGTAGCCAGTAATTCTGTCAACTCAGATGTCGCGACGGTTCGACCGTCCAAGTCAGCGGGCAGCGTCATGTTCTCGACCACTGTCAAATCGGGAATCAGATTATAGAATTGATAAATCAACCCGACTTGTCGCCGCCGAAAAATGGCTAATTGCGTCTGATTCAACGCATAAATATCTGTATCGTATAGCTGTACCCGACCACTGGTTGGTTGATCAATACCGCCCAGCAGATGTAGCAAGGTTGACTTACCCGAACCACTCGGCCCAACGATTGCCACAAATTCACCTTTTTCAATACTAAAATCAGCGTGATCTAACGCTGGTCGACTTTCCCCTGCATATTGCTTCGTCAGTTGTCGTGCTGTCAAAATGGCCACTAGTACCCCTCCTCGCGCCTGACACATCAATCTGTGTTGGCTTTCTTATGATACTCTCAGCCTATCAATGGTAAGTGACAAGTAAGTGACAAAACACACTCAACGAAAAAATTCAAACGTGAATTGCACGCCTTCCGCCGTATTTTCAGCAAATAAGCGGCCATCGTTTTCACGCGTAATGCCAGCAGCAATCGCTAACCCAATGCCCACGTTATTGGCAGTGGCATATTGACCACGGAAAAAACGCTCAAATAAATGCGGCATATCTGCTTCAGCAATTGGTGAGCCTGTATTGATAATCTTCAGGCGGACGCGAATAGGATCAGCAATCCCAATAATCTGAATTTGACCGCCAAAAGCAGTATGTTCAACCGCATTTTTCAAGACATTGACCAACGCTTCTTTGACCAATGCCGGGTTCACATGAAGCATTAGGTCTGGTGATACCTGCCAATCAATCGTCAACTGCTTATCAGCAACCATTCGCAGCAGTGGCTTCAATGCCTCTTTCCCCAGCGCCGCTACGCTCACATCTTGTCTAGTTTGGCTCAGCGTATGTGTATCCACCTTAGCTAATAAAATGAGCTGCTCAACTAACTCTGCTTGACGCGTGTGCTGCGCTAAAAGCTCCTGACGGGTGACCTCCCAATTAGCCGCAGTCATCATTTCAAGCAAATTATTATTCGCCGCTAAAGGTGTTCGCAACTGATGCGCAATATCGGTAATAGCAACACTTAGCTGATCGCGATCACGCTTCACTGCCGTGCGTTCAGCCTGCATTTGGCGGGCATATTGATAAAGTCGATTGTTGAGATCGGAAAACAGTCCTTCATCATTCCGATCAATCGCATAGTTGCTTGCGCCTGCCTTTGTGAGATCAAGTTGCCGCAGCGCCAAGTAAAAACGCTGACTAAACTTGACTGCCCACCGCAACACGATCCAACTACTGGCCAGTGTGCTGCCAAGGCCAATAACAACTAGCCAAAGCCGAGTGACTGGCACAAGCACCATCACCGTGAGTAAAGCGGCCCACAAAATAACTATCAACCACACTGTCAATCTCAGCACACTTTTGGTTTCCGGCATAGCCCAATAATCATGCTTAACCATCAATAAAATACCCCATTCCCCGCACAGTCCGAATTAAGGTCGGATGTGCCGGATCATCTTCAAGCTTTTCTCGCAGGCGTTTGATGGTCACGGTTAAAGTATTATCCGCCACAAACTGCTCACGCGTGTCCCACAAGGCTGCTAGCAACTGATCTCTTGCCAAAATCTGATTGGGGTTGGCAAAAAAATAGGCCAGCAAACGATACTCGGCCGCCGTTAGCACAACCGCTGTCTCATTTTTCGTCACTTGACCAGTGGCTAAATTCAGGCTAACCGCCCCAAATTGTTGCACTGTCATCGGCAGCTGTTTAGCAATGCGAGCCTTTAAAACACGTAAACTAACCGGTTTTACCACGTAATCATCAGCAAGTCGGAGTCCTTTTAGCATCGTTAGCTCCTCGTCATTAGCCGTCAAAACAATCACCTTAGCAGTCAAATGCTTCCGCCATTGCGCTAACCAAGTCAAGCCGTCACCATCGGGCATGCTTAGATCTAAAATGATGACATCGGGCGAAATCTGCGCGACTCGTTCATTGGCTTGCGCTAACGAGGTCGCCAGCACGGCCTGACCGTCTTTGGCCAAATAGGCGCGCAGTGTCTCGCCTAATGCCGGTTCATCTTCAACGATTAAATAGTTCATCATGCCACCCCCGTATCATTACCTTGATTAAAGTATACCGGAGAAACATGGCTGTGGGGATGACAACGTTTTTTAAAGGACCTTGAACAATCGCTTTTAGAAACCGAAAAAGTCCGGATAGTCCCTACGGAAAACGGCGAACGCCTTGTCCCAAATTTGGGACAATACGTTCGCCGCTATCTTGCTTCACCTGCTTAATCGTCAGGATTCACACATTGATTCGTTTAAAACAAACTAAGCTTCTTCACGAAAATCATTGAGCGCCTTTTCGAAGGCATCCAATTTTTCTTGGGCCTTAGCTTCTGTGTCTGCTTTGGTACCGACATAGAACTTAACTTTCGGTTCGGTGCCGGATGGCCGGATAGCAATCCAAGTACCGTCTGCCAAAATGTACTTCAGAACGTTGCTTGATGGCATGGTCAGTTTTTCGACAGTGCCATCAGCAGATTTAGCTTCCTGACTCAGGAAGTCTTCAACCTTCGTAATCTTGACACCCGCAAAATCAGCAGGCTGTTCTTCGCGGAACTTGGTCATCAAGTTAGCCATTTGCTTCTGACCGTCAACCCCTTCAAAATCGACGCCAACAGTCTTTTCAGCATAGTAACCATACTTCTTGTACAGTTCCTGAACGCCGTCCCAAAGCGTTTTGCCTTGTGACTGATAGTAGGCGGCAACTTCAGCCAGCAGCACTGTTGACTGAATCGCATCCTTGTCGCGCACGAATGGCTTGATCAGATAGCCGTAACTTTCCTCAAAGCCAAACAGAAATTCGTGCTCGCCAGTAGCTTGAAAATGCTTGATCTGATCACCGATAAACTTGAAACCAGTCAGCACATTGATCATGTCCACGCCATAATCCTTCGCAATGGCGGTTGCCAATTCCGTCGACACGATTGACTTCACAACCGCGCCATTCTTCGGCAGTGTGCCAGCTTGCTTGCGCGCTTCCAGAATATAATGCAATAAGACCGAAGCGATTTGGTTACCAGTCAACAACTGATAATGGTCGCCGACTTTAACTGCTGTGCCCAGCCGATCAGCATCGGGATCAGTCGCGATTAAGACATCAGCGCCGATTTTTTTACCTAATGCAATTGGCAAATCAAAGACTTGAGCGAACTCTGGGTTCGGGAATGGGGTAGTTGCAAATTCTGGATCAGCAATACTTTGCTCAGGCACCAACCGGAAGTTTTCGAAACCAGCATTACGCAAAACCATTTGCGCTGGAATTCGTCCAGTCCCGTGCAGTGGGCTATAAACCAACGACATGTTCTTGCCGACTTTGTTAATCAAATCATGGTTGATGGTGACCGTGGCCACTTCAGCATAGTAA
This sequence comes from Lacticaseibacillus sp. 30, assembly GCF_053819265.1. Classification (NCBI taxonomy): domain Bacteria; kingdom Bacillati; phylum Bacillota; class Bacilli; order Lactobacillales; family Lactobacillaceae; genus Lacticaseibacillus; species Lacticaseibacillus sp. 30. Next base: position 61,304 of record NZ_JBSOQX010000002.1, on the reverse strand, counting down.
GCTTCATCAACATCTTCACCAATCGGTTGCATCAACTTTTTGGCGCGTAGCACATGGACGTTCAGAGACTTGATAGCAAAAAGATCCGCTGCTGAACGAGCATATTTGGTGATTTTGTCGGATTCTTCCGGTGGCATCTGCCCGCCATCTGGACCGTAAATCTTATACCCATTGTACTGCTTAGGGTTATGACTAGCAGTGATCATAATGCCTGCATAGGTCTTTAAATGACGCACCGCAAAACTTAATTCCGGTGTTGGCCGCAACTGATCAAAAACATAACTCTTAATACCATGAGCACCCAAGACCCCGGCACTTTCATAAGCAAACTCTTGACTCATGTAACGGGAGTCGTAACTAATCGCAACCCCCCGGGCCTTAGTTTCATCCGACAGTGTGTCCATAAACCGGGCCAAACCTTCAGTGGCTTGCCGAACCGTGTAAATATTCATCCGACCAATCCCGGCACCAAGAACACCACGCATGCCTGCCGTGCCAAACGCCATAGGAGCAGCAAATGCCTCTTCCTTAGTCGTCTCATCATCAGCCATATTCTTAAGATCAGCTTTCAGCTCCGGATCAAGGGTCGGTTCGTCGACCCATTGTTGATACGTATCACGATAACTCACGTGATCAGCTCCCATCTGTCTATAATTAATAATTTCGGGCAATACCCTTCCCGTCCCAATCATACTATAAGTGGACGAGTGCTGGGTTGAAAACGCGCTCAAATAAGAAAATTCTTTTATTACCGATGATGCGTGCTAGCTAAAACAAGTTTCCAAGACTGCTTGTTTCTACGCGTTTCTGCTCGCATCCACAAAAAAGAGGCCGAGCCATAATTTCCTCGTCGGACTTGTGAATCATTAAATTCCGAATAATCGTAGGACGGTGCTAGGCTAATACTTTCTTGCCGTGCCAAACTCCGCAATCTCCGGCCAGACGGGGCTGGCGACGCGGAGCTAGAGCGGAGACGGCTGAGCCCCATCTGGCCTACGATTGCTACGCCTTGGCACTAGTATCTTTAAATCCAACAAAAAATTATCCACGAAAAAAGCCAACAATTTTCCAGGGTAGAGGGAAATCGTCGGCCTTTACTTGTTGGGTATGAGTAATATCTCAACCTGTTTTCAAATCAAGCTTTAATCTCAATATTCGTATCATTCAAACTCTGAATATAGTTGAAGACGCCTTGTCCAGCTGTGCCACCTTCACCAACAGCTGTGGTAATCTGCCGCAGGTCCTTGGCGCGAACATCGCCGATCGCGAAAACGCCTGGAACCTTTGTCCGCATATGCTCGTCGGTTGGAATCCAACCATGCTCATCCAGAACACCTAAATCTTGGAAGGCTTCAGTCATCGGCATAATGCCAACATAAATGAAAACCCCAGCAACTGGCAAAACATGTTCCTCGCCAGTTTCCTTATCACGGTACTTCACGCCGGTGACTTTCATATCGTCACCTTGGATTTCCTGAACCTGAGCATTCCAGACGAAATGCATCTTATCATTGGCAAATGCTCGCTTCTGGATAATCTGCTGAGCACGCAATTGATCACGGCGATGAATAACTGTGACCTTCTTGGCCATTTGTGTCAGGTAAAGGCCTTCTTCAATCGCGGAATCGCCACCGCCAATAACGGCCAACTCGCGATCTTTAAAGAAGGCGCCATCGCAGACAGCACAGTATGAAACGCCACGGCCGCTGTAGGCTTCTTCGCCCGGTACGCCCAACTTCTTATGCTCTGCGCCTGTCGCAATGACAATCGCTTTAGCCTCGTACTCATCCTCGTCAGTTTTCACTAGCTTGACGGCACCGCGGTTTTGAACGCTAACGACATTGCCATAGGCATACTCAGCACCAAATTGGGTGGCACCATCATACATTTTCTGACCAAGATCTGGCCCGAGGATTGACTTGAAACCCGGATAGTTTTCAACTTCAGCGGTATTGTTCATCTGCCCGCCATAGACGCCGCGATCCAGCATCAGCACAGATAAATTGGCACGCGATGCATAAAGTGCAGCCGTCATACCACCTGGGCCGGCACCGATCACGATTACATCATATTTTTTTGCCATGGGCAGTCTCTCCTTTTGCCATATTGCTTACAATTAGTAAGCTATACTGTTTAATATACATGGTTTTATGGTTTTTGTAAACTCGCATTGTCAAAATCGAATTCCGGCTTACCAGAACGCTTCATCAAGTCAGTAATGACAGTACGAATCGGCGCGTTTTCGTAGAGCACTTGATAAATCGCGTCTGTGATTGGCATGTCAACGTCAAGTTCACGGGCCATTTGATGGGCAACTTTGGTCGTTGAGACACCTTCAACCACCATCCCCATATTTTTCAACACATCCGGCAACTTTTCACCTTGTCCAAGTGCGTTGCCGGCTCGCCAGTTACGACTGTGGACCGAGGTACAGGTCACAATCAGATCACCGACACCGGATAAGCCGATGAAAGTCAACGGTTCGGCACCTAGCTTCACGCCGACCCGACTGATTTCAGCTAAACCGCGAGTCATCAAGGCCGCTTTGGTATTGTCGCCATAGCCGAGACCGTGCAAGGCACCAGCGCCAATGGCAATCACGTTTTTCAGAGCGGCACCAATTTCAACGCCAATGACGTCTGTGTTAGTATACAACCGAAAATAATCATTCATGAACAGCTTCTGCACTTTTTCTGCCAACTTCAAATCATCGGAAGCGGCGGTTAACGTTGTAATATCGTGGGTGGCGACATCTTCGGCGTGACTCGGGCCGGAAATCACAACAATACCTTGAATTAATTCCTTCGGCAAGACTTCTGCGAGCACTTGCGAGATGCGCAACTCACTGCCACGTTCAAGTCCTTTAGCAGCATGAACAATAATCGGTTGTTCACCACGCCCTTTATGAGCTTGCAGAATTGGTTTAACTTGCTCGGCCACGCTGCGAATCGCATTGGTTGGAACAACAAACAAAATGACCGCCGCTTGATCCAAGGCTTGGCCAAGGTCAGCAGTCACATGCAAAGCCGGCTGTAATGTAAACTCAGCACCGAGATAGTGTTCATTTTGATGGGTCCGCTTCATCAAGGCTACCTGATCCGGATTGTGACTCCACAAATCAACTTCATGACCATTTTCAGTTAATAAATTGGCTAGCACGGTGCCCCAAGAACCAGCACCTAACACTGCTATTTTCGTTGACACAAAATCACTCCTATTCCACCGCTTTAAGCGGATTGCCGTCTAAGTACCATGCCACATTTCCTTGCCGCCGCCGATACCAAACTAAGCCAGCCGCTGCAACAAATAAGATGATCGACAACAATTGTGAAACACGCAGTCCGGGCATGACATACAATGAGTCGGTCCGCATACCTTCAACAAAGAAACGGCCAAAGCTGTACCACATCACATAACTCAACACCACTTCGCCTTGCTTAAACCAGTGCTCATGGTGACGCACCGTCATGAGCAAAGCAAAGCCGACTAGATTCCACATGCTTTCATACAGAAAAGTCGGTTGACGATATGCCCCACCGATGTTCATCTGCTGAATGATAAATTCTGGCAAATGCAAGCCGCGTAAATAGGCTAACGTGGTCACAGCACCATGGGCTTCTTGATTCATGAAGTTGCCCCAGCGACCAATTGCCTGCGCCAACATCACAGTTGGTGCAGCAATATCGAGGACAAGCCAAACTGGCAACCATTGGACCCGACAATAAATGGCAAAAACGATGACACTGGCTATTAATGCACCGTAAATCGCAATCCCGCCATGCCAAATAGCAATGATTTCGCCGGGATGAGCGGCATAGTAAGGCCATTCAAACGCCACATAGTAAAGCCGTGCGCCGATCAAGGCAAACGGCAACGCCCACAAGATAAGATTCAAAATGTGGTCTTCCTTAATCCCGCGTTTGGGTGCTTCGCGCATCGCTAGATAAACCGCAATTAGAACGGCACTGGCAATAATGATACCGTACCAATGAACTTCCAGACCGCCTAATTGAAAAGCGATCGGATTAAGTGCTAATAACAAGTTATTTGTCCCCCGAACTGTTCTGGTCGGTTTCTTCATTATGCTCGATCAGATGATTAAGATTTTTTTCAAATGTCTTGGTGGCGTCATAGCCCATTGACTTGGCGCGGAAGTTCATGGCCGCGACTTCAATGATGATGGCCAAGTTACGCCCGACCTTAACTGGCACTGTGATTTTTGGCACTGGCACGTCAAAAATTAATTGTGTCTGTTCCCCAGAACCAAGCCGATCAAAGGTTTTGTCTGGTGTCCAATTCTCGAGATGGACGATTAATGAAATAGTAGTATCTTCACGAACAGCGCCAGCACCGAAAAGATTCATGACATCGATAATGCCCAAGCCACGAATTTCCAGCAGATGCGAAAGAATCGGCGGTGCAGCCCCGACAATGGTTTGTTCATCCTGTTGATAAACATCAACCCGATCATCGGCAATCAAGCGATGCCCACGCTGAACCAATTCCAACGCTGTTTCGGATTTGCCGACACCAGAATCGCCGGTAATCAGCACGCCGAGCCCATAAATATCGACTAGCACCCCATGCATACTGCGCCTCTCCGCCAGCTGACTATCCAAATACTCGGTAATCAGACTCGACAAACGCGTCGTCGGCAAACGCGATCCCAAAACAGGAATATGAGCCGCTGTCGCTGCGGTGATCATTTCTGCCGGCGCCTCCAACCCCCTCGATACCAAAAATGCTGGGGTATCTTCAGTTGCCATGCGCTTTAAAATCAATAAACGTTCTTCGGATGACATGTTTCGCGCAAATGAAATTTCCGTTCGACCGAACAATTGAATCCGTTCATGTGGATAGTAATTAAAATAGCCAGTCAGTTCCAAGCCGGGACGCGAAATATCACTCAAAACGACTTGCCGCTGATCAAGATACTCCTCGCCGCTGTATACCTCGAGCTTGGTTGCCTTAACCAACTGCCGCACTGTCACGCTGTCTGCCATGAAGTCCACCTTTCTTTCGCCATATTTGCTCTATTTTACCATAAGTCGATTCCCCTTATGGTCAGCAGGTTGAAACATTCGCAAAAGGTCATTCACATTGTGCGCTTCGTTGGAAGGTAACGATAAGCCTTTAGTTCATTCAACTCACGCAAAAATGGCCTGCAGATCGCAAGCCATTTTCAATCGTCACTTTAATTTTTGCCGACAAACATCATGTTCAACACGGAAATGATGACCGCCAGCAACATCGTAGCGCCGAAACCGCTGAACACAATGCCTGGTACGAACCAAGTCATCATGCTTAGCATCAAACCATTCAGCACGATCAGGAACAAACCTAGTGTCAGAATCGTGATTGGTATCGACAGAATCACTAGAATTGGTCGCAACAGACCATTCAAGACGCCGAGCACCAATGCACCGACTACCGCAACGCCAAATCCTGCCACATAAAGCTGAGCCGGAAACAGTTGCGCGTAAATCAGGAAAACTGCCGTCGTTATGATGGTGCGTTTGACGAAGTTCATTAGAAATCGCTCCAGTCATCGTCATGCGACTCGGTCACATGCGTTGCATTTTTTCGGGGCCGAGATGAGTCGCGATCACGATAGGGGTGACGCGGACGCCGACGATCATAACGGTCAGACCGATCATGCCGCGAGAAGAGCCACACAGCTAAGATGATGAGTAAGGCCGGTACAATGAGAAGTTTCAGCAGGAATATCCCGATGGCAAAAACCGCCACGATGATCAAGCCAATGATAAAGAACATTAATGGAATTAATAGAAAAGGCATAAGCAATCCCCTCAGTCATTTGAATCTTTTAATTGAATGTTACCACTGGTTGTATTGAGTTTCATTTCACTACTGCCAGTCCCGGGACGCGTCAGTTCCAGACGCTTAATCCCCTTAGCTGGTTCGGCAACCTCACTCAAGCGGCTCTTGATGCTGCCAAAATGCGTCCGAACCTCGCCGTTAAGCGCAATGGAGGACGGCACGGCGACTTTAACATTGCCGTTCATCGAAGTGCCTTCAAGCGTCGTGAAGTCCGTGTGATAGGTAGCTCGCACAGTCCCGTTAACTGTCTTTAAGGCGGCCGTTGCCGGATCGGCATCAACACTGACATCGCCATTCACTGTTGTGAGCAACAAGTCATGGGTATGACCACCTTGAACCTTGATTGAGCCGTTGACACCTTCACTCTCGATCATAACACCATCAACATGAGTGAAGTTCATCTGACCATTTGTACTCTTAACATAGAAATCTTTACCGGTAATGCCAGTTAAGTCTGCACTGCCATTTAATAACCGGACAGCAACATGATCATAACTGCGCTTTGGCAATGAGATGACCAAATCAGCTTGAACCCGCTTGTTTGGTACTTGGAAGCTAAAATGATCGTCCGTGACATCAATGCGGCTCCGGTCTTTGAACGCATCCAGCGGCGATGCGGCATCCATTTTGCCGTACAACTTGATCGCAGCAGCAACTTGAATGCCTGGCTGATCCCAAGTCTTGAACTTCACGTCACCATTAGCAACTTTCACATCAAGAATCGTTGCCTGACTATCTGGAAAATCGAAAACATGGTCAAATTTTTCAGTTGCTAAACCGGGTACTGTAATGGTGACATTCTTCCAGTCAACGTTATCCAAAACATTGTTGACAGTATCCTTCACGAACCCACCCAGTTGCGTGGTTGCATCACCTAAGTTTTTGCCAAACTCAGAAAAAGCATCGCGAGCATCTTTTTGCCAATCGTCATTTAAAATCTTGTCGCCAAGCTTCTTACGCTCTAAATCATGCTTTTGGTGACGTAAGCCGGCAAGGTTCGCTTTCAGAGACTCAATTTGGCCTTTTAGTTCGGCCAACTGATCAGTCAATTTCTGATTCTCCTGTTTCAAATCCCCGCGCTTTTGGTATTTTTCCGGGGAAAGGGCTTCGAGATCTTCCATCGTGTCCAGCACGATGATCTGTTCGTTGTTCGCATCGATTTGTTTACCAATAGTTGTAACCTGTGCGGTAGCAGCATCTAAGGCACCTGCTGCTTCAGCAATCTCAGTGTTGAGTTCTGTCAGCGCTTCATTGCGATCCGTGTCACTGGTTGCATGCTCATCATCCGTATTCGGCGTTTCCGAAGTTTCTTCGGGAGCTGTGTTATCGGCCGGGCTAGCGGCCTGCTGGGAACCTTGACGTTTCGCCAGGTTTTCCAAAAGTACCAGCGCCTCTTCGCTTGAAATAACGCCTTTTTTAACTAGGTCTAAAATTCTTTCGCGTTCATTCATGGGTTATCCCTCCAGGATTTGATTACATGATTAGTATGCACGGATTCGCGCCGGGGCGCATAGGTCCAAAGGTTGATTTTTGAACGGGTCGGAAGACGGACGCTTGAAAGTAATGCATCTACTCATCTGGTTATTGACATGAGACACATCATCAGCGCGTTCATCAAAAAAAATCTATCCACAGTCGCCAGCCAGATGGGGCTGGCAACGCTGAGCTGATGATGTTTGCACGGCTGAACCCCATCTAGCCTATGATTGCTCCGCCTTGGCACCGGGATCTTTAGATATTAGTAAGTCATCCATGAGAGATCAAAAGAGGGATGATTTTCACAAAAGTAAAAATCATCCCTCTTTCAAAATAACAATCAATGTCAATCTTTTTCAGTCACCCTTGCAAGCCAGCAAGAGCGTCATTTTCTCAGAACTTATCCTCAATAGCATTTGAGTTCAATTCGGTAATCTTCCCTGTTTTGAGATAAACAATCCATTCACAGATATTAGTGACATAATCGCCAATTCGTTCAAGATAGGAAGAAACCAGCATGTAATCCATGGATCCGATCACCGTTTCTGGATTATCCTGCATCTGCCGAATACATTCCTTGTAGATTCGTGATGAAAAGTCATTGATCCCATGGTCTTCAAGCGCAATCTTGCGGGCGCGAGCAGAATCTTCCTTCACATACGCATCCAGAACCTGTTCTACCATCTCTTTAACCGCTTCAGCCATGCCAGCGATATCTTCCTCGATTTGAGGAACCCGGGTCTCACCCTTGACCCGAATGGTAGATTTAGCAATTGATACCGCATGATCACCCATCCGTTCCAAATCAGAGCTGGCTTTCATGACCGTCACAATCACCCGCAAATCAGTCGTAACCGGCTGCTGCAGTGCAATCAATTCGAAGCTGCGTTTTTCCAAATCTACTTCACGTTCATTGATATGCTTATCTTCATGAATCACTTCGCGGGCCAGGGCCTTGTCGTGATTGATGAATGCTTTCACGGACTTATAGATGGCCTCGTTGACCATCATCCCCATTTCCGAAAAGCGCACATGAAGATCGTTCAATTCATCAACAAAAAGTCGTCGCATACTACCCCTCCTATCCGAAGCGTCCAGTAATGTAATCTTCGGTTTCCTTTTCCTTTGGATTTAAAAACATTTGTTTTGTGTCAGCAAATTCAATCAGATTACCCGTCAAGAAGAAAGCCGTTTTATCTGAAATCCGCGAGGCCTGGTGCATACTGTGAGTTACCAGAATAATCGTATACTGATCACGCAATTCCAGCAGCATATTTTCGATCTGCGTGCTCGAAATCGGATCAAGCGCGCTTGTTGGTTCGTCTAACAAAATCACATCCGGTTTAACGGCCAACACCCGAGCGATGCAGACCCGCTGCTGCTGGCCACCTGACAATGATAAGGCACTTTCATGCAAGTGATCCTTAACCTCGTCCCAAATTGCTGCCTGCTTCAAACTGGTTTCAACGGCTTCATCTAAAACGGCTTTATCCTTAACGCCTGCCAGCCGCAAACCATAGATGACATTTTCATAAATCGAAAAAGGAAATGGATTAGGTTGTTGAAAAACCATGCCGACTTGTTTTCGCAATTGAACGACATCTTCATTGGGCGAATAAATGTTATTGCCCCGCAAACTGACATTGCCAGTGATGGTGACACCCGGAATGAGATCATTCATCCGATTCAGGGTTCGCAAATACGTTGACTTACCACAGCCAGATGGCCCAATTAACGCCGTAATTTCATTCTGATTGAAGTCTAGGTCGATGCCTTTTAAAGCCTCAAATTTGCCATAAAAAAGATGAACATTTGAACTGGTAATGATTTTTTTTGCTTCAGCCATGTGTTCCTCCTAGCCGAAATGTCCGGAGACATAGTCGTTCGTCGCTTTGATCTTAGGCCGGGTAAAGATTTTGCGGGTTTCGTCATATTCGATCGCCGTTCCGCTGTAGAAGAACGCCGTGTAATCACTGATTCGGGCGGCCTGCTGCATGTTGTGTGTGACGATGATAATCGTATACTTATCCTTCAATGACATCAAGGTATCCTCAACCGCCGAAGTTGAGATCGGATCCAGCGCACTGGCTGGTTCATCTAACAGCAAAATATCAGGCTTCATCGCAATCGCGCGGGCAATACACAAACGCTGCGCCTGCCCCCCTGAAAGTGACATGCCACTTTGATTCAAGTCATCTTTGACTTGGTCCCAAAGCGCCGCCTGCTTCAAACTGGTTTCAACTATCTCGTCGAGTTTTTGCTTGTCTTTTAATCCAAATCGACGTAAGGCAAAGGCAATGTTGTCGTAAATAGATTTGGCAAATGGATTAGGCCGCTGAAAGACCATACCAATATGCTTACGCATTTCGTAGACATCCACCGCGTCACTATTGATATCAAGGTTGCGATACATGATCTTGCCGGTGACACGTGCACCTTCAATATTATCATTCATGCGATTCAACGAGCGCAAGTAAGTCGACTTCCCTGAACCGCTGGCGCCGATTAATGCCGTAATCTTATACCGCTCAAACGGTAAAGAGACATTATGAATGGCTTCATTCTCACCATAAAAAACGCGTAGATTCTCTGTTTCGATCGCAATTTCCTGCTTGTCGCGATCGAATGGACGAATATAAGTGTCATCTAATGAATATTTTTCAAGTTCTTGCATCGTGAGCCTCCAAGCGTTTTGTCGCCAACTTTATGACCACCATCACCAACTCCACTGCAATGGCATGTGCGTATTCACATTAGGATGCGGTCATTTTTTTGAACAGGCGATTGCCAAAGTAGCGCGCACCGAGATTAAACAGCAGAACGGCCAGAACCAAGACCGCACTTGCACCGGCCGAGACGGCAACGGCATCTGGCTGAATGCCTTCCGAGTTGATCTTCCAAATATGCACGGCTAATGTTTCCGCCGGACGGAAAGGATTAAGCGGACTTGCGATGTTAGCAGGATTCCAGTCGGTAAAATCCAACGCTGGCGCACTTTGTCCAGCGGTATAAATCAGGGCCGCAGCTTCACCGAAGACACGCCCTGCGCCGAGAATCATCCCAGTAATGATACCTGGCAATGCTTCAGGAATGACAACGTGCAGGACAGTTTCCCAACGTGACAAGCCAAGCGCCAGACCGGCTTCGCGCTGCTCATACTCAACTCCACGCAACGAGTCTTCCACGTTACGCGTTAACAACGGCAGGTTGAAAACCGTCAGCGCCAACGCACCGGACAAAATTGAAAAGCCAAACTTGAACTGCAACACGAAAATCAAGAAGCCGAATAAACCAACCACCACGGAAGGTAGCGAGCTTAAGATTTCGATGGACGTCCGAATGACATCGGTCAGCCAGTTTTTCTTAGCATATTCGCTCAAGTAAATCCCTGCACCCAATGAAATTGGCGTGGAAATCAACATTGCGAGCAGCAGGAGATAAAAGGAGTTAAACAACTGGATACCGATCCCGCCGCCAGCCTCAAAGCTTTGAGCCGGACTTGTCAGAAAATGCCAGGAGATGTGAGGTAGGCCTTGAAATAGAATGTATCCAAGAAGGCTCGCCAAGATGATAATGATGATACCTGAGACGATATACAAAACCGTCGTTGCGATTTTATCAGCAACTTTTGGATTCATTTGTTCAACTCCCCTTTCTTCCCGATCCAGCGAATCAGCAGATTAAAGGCTAGCGACATGAGGAGCAGCAACAATGCCAGAGACCACAAAGCATTGTTATCTAGCGACCCCATAACTGTGTTGCCAATACCGCTCGTCAAGACAGAGGTCAGTGTCGAAGCTGGAGAAACCAAATTTTTCGGTAAAAGCGCTGCGTTCCCAATCACCATCTGAACCGCCAGTGCTTCACCAAAGGCACGTGCCATCCCAAACACAATCCCAGTCAGAATTCCCGGAATCGCAGCACGTAGAACCACGCGATACGTGGTTTGCCAGCGTGTTGCACCTAATGCTAATGACGCTTCACGATAATGTCGTGGAACAGCTTTTAACGCGTCCACGGTCATGGATGTCACAGTGGGTAAAATCATGACGAACAAAACAAAAGTACCAGCTAAAATCCCGAACCCAGTACCACCAAAAATGTGGCGAATAAAAGGCACGATGACGGAGAGGCCGATGAACCCATAAACAACTGATGGAATCCCAACCAGTAATTCAATCACCGGTTGCAAAATCTTCTGTCCCCATTTACGGGAAATCTCAGTCATAAAAATGCCTGCGCCAACCGCAAACGGCGTCGCAATAATTGCTGACAGGAATGTCACACCAAACGAACCGACGATCATTGGCAAGGCGCCAACTTCGGGATTGCCGTGCGCATCTTTGATTGACGGATTCCAAACACTTTTGCTTAGAAACGACCAAAGATTAATCTTGTTTTGAAAGAAGGTAGCTAGTCCTTTCGATGCCACAAAGAAGAAAATTGCCACCACCACAATCACAATTAAACTGATACAAAGCAAACTGATCAGTTTACCACGCTGCTCTAACTTAGCTGAACGCGATTTTTTGAGCATTGCTTCCCGAATTGGATCCATCTTGACCTCCTAAACGCGCTTTCTAACTAAAACCTTCCCGGCGAAGACCACAACATCGGTTTCTATCCGGATTAGATCACGCTTCTGTCCGACACCTGACACAGCCAACGGATCTGACCGTGTCTTGATAACATCACAGGTTACTGCTTGCTCACTTTGCCATTCGCGTCCCGAACCACTTTCATTTGTGTCATCGGGACGTAACCCATTTTCAAAACAAGCTTCTTCTGAATAGCTGGTGACATCACATAAGCCAAAAATTTCTTAGTGAGTCCTTTTGGCTGCCCTTTCGTATACATATGTTCGTACGACCAAATGCGCCATTGATTGGTCGTGACATTTGCATCCGTGGGTGCGACGCCATCAACTGAGAGCCCCTGAACTGTTTTATCAATGTACGAAAACGCCACATAAGAAATGGCACCAGGCGTACTGCCGACAATTTGTCGAACCATCCCGGTAGAATCCTGCTCCTGAGCGGCCATTGGCTGTTTGCCTTGCATCACCCATTTTTCAAAAGTCGCGCGTGTGCCTGAGCCCTGCGCTCGATTGACTAGAACAATCGGCACATTTTTGCCGCCCAACTGCTGCCAGTTGGTAATTTCGCCAAGAAAGATTTTTTGCAGCTGTGCCATCGAGACATTTTTAACGCCAACCTTCGGATTCACAATCGGGGCGATCCCGACAACTGCTACCTTATGATCAACCAACGCTTTGGCCTTGATACCAGCTTTTTCTTCAGCAAAAAGATCCGAATTACCAATGTCCACAGCACCTTGTTGGATCTGGCTTAAACCTGTGCCACTCCCGCCGCCTTGGACGTTGATAAAGACCCCCAAATGTTCCGTCTGATATTGTTCACCCGCCGCTTCAACCAAGGGCTGTAAGGCACTTGATCCAACTGCGGTGATCGATTCTCCCGACTGTTGACTGCTGCTGTTGCAAGCACTGATTAACAGTGGCAAAAACAGCAGGCTCAACAGGGTCACAATTTTTTTCACACGAAATCCTCCATTTCAAGCTCCAATTATTTTATCAGTTACATGTAAATGTTCATGTCATTGAATGTAAAGATTGTGTAAAGGCATGATGGCTGCGGTTTTTCATCCTCTGTGCGGGCCCTCACCCACAGGCAAAGTGACCGTAAACGTTGACCCAACCCCTACTTGGCTGTGAACCGCAACATGACCATCCATACTCTTAACCAGTTCGGCCACAATCGCTAAACCGAGACCGGTACCGCCATTGTGACGACTGCGAGCCTTATCTACTCGGTAAAAGCGTTCGAAGATCCGGGCCTGTTCCGTCTCAGAAATCCCGATCCCAGTGTCGGCAACTGCCAGTGACAGCTGATGATCGACAACCTGAGCGCTGATCGTGACATGACCAGCCAAGCGATTGTAGAAGACTGCGTTGTTCAATAAGTTGCGCACGATTTGGGTCAATTTGCGCTCGTCAGTCACGACCAATAGATCCGGGGTAATTGCCACTTCAACGCGAATTTGCTTGTCTTGAATCACTTTGGCCAAATTATGCAATGCATCATCGACCAATTTTTTCAAAGCAACCGATGCAGCCACATTTTGGTTGGAATCCGGTCGACTCAAGGTCAAAATGTCATTAATTAATTGTGTTAATCGCTTGCTCTCGTCATAAATAATCCCTAAGAACCTGTCCAAGGTCGCCGGATCATTCTTCGCACCGCCAAGCAAAGTCTCTGCAAATCCAGAAATAGCTGTGACTGGGGTCTTCAATTCATGGCTGACATTCCCGACAAAGTCCAGTTGCATTTTTTCAACCTGTCGCAAGTAAGTGACATCATATAGAATCACCAGCACCTGCAACCGACTGATGCCTTGATTCAAAGGAATAACCGAAGCATCAACGGATTTTTGCGTGGTCAAAATTGTCAGTTCCTGATGATGCGTTTTTTCATGGCGAAAAGTGTGTTCGATCATGCGCGCCAAGGCATAAGTTTTAACATCATCAAGGTAGCTGTGTCGGGGCTGCGGGATTTGATGACCTAGCAGCTGCGACATGGCGTGATTATGCAAGATGACATCTTTATCGGTGTCAATCAGCATGACTCCCAATGGCAAGTTATCAATCAACCGATCAAAACTTGATTGACGCACCGCCACTTTTTCACGGAGATGGGCTTGTTCAGCGGCCAATGCATTGATGCGGCGAGCAACTGGTACAAAAGGTGAATCGGGCGGTAAAATCACCGGATCTGGGTCTTTCTTTCGACGGATGCGATCTAGATTATGGCTCATGACTTCAATCGCTTCTTGATAACGATGTTCAGATCGAAAAAGCCAAATGAGAATGGCAGCGAGCAATGCCGCAAAGGCAAGCGTTAGGAGCCAGAATTGCTCTGGTGCAGTTGTCCAGACACTTGACTTAAAGCGGCTGACTGCCACCCACTGCCCTTTATTTTGGAATAAATACGCTTGCTCTGTTCGACCATTCACGTTGACGGTTGTTACAAACGCTGCATCCCGATTACCACGCAAGGCATCAGCCATCACTTTTTGACGCGTGGTCCGCGGATTATTGGGAATGACCGTGATGAAGGCTGCCTCTGACTCTGCCAATGCTTGCCGATTGACCCCATCATGACTCGAGGCCGCATACGTCCGGCCGACCCGCCGAAGATCACGCGCTTGTTGATGGACAATTTGTTGATTCACCGTTGTCACGAGCACAAAAAAGCCTGCCAATGATAGCAGACTAATGATGAGTGCACGCCGAATGATTCGTTTATTCATGGGGTGCCTCCATTTGGTATCCGAAACCGCGAACTGTCTTTAAATAGTCCGGATGTTTCGGATCCGTTTCAATTTTATCGCGTAAATGGCTGACCTGAATATCCACCATTCGCGTCTCTGCGGGATAGTCGAATCCCCAAACCCCGTTCAATAAAGCATCTCGAGACAAGGTCTTGCCAACACGTTGAGCAAAGTAAACCAGTAGCTCAAATTCTTTTGGCGTCAACTGCAGCCGTTTGCCACCCTTGCTGGCCTTATAATTTTCTGGATCAATCGCGATCTGGCCAACTGTGATCTGATCACTGTTGCCCGGTTTTTGACTGGTTTGCGGCTGACTCTGACTCCGTCGTTCAATCGCCTTGATCCGAGCAATGATCTCCCGCGGCGAAAACGGCTTAGTCACATAGTCATCTGCTCCGAGTTCTAGGCCAACAATTTTATCGGTTTCATTGTCTTTGGCAGTCAAGATCATAATCGGCGTCTGAATTTTATCTTCACGAATTTTGCGGGTAACATCCAAGCCGCTCAGACTCGGCAGCATTAAATCGAGGATGATAAAGTCAAATGGCTCGTTGCGCACTTTATCCAAAGCCTCCTGACCATCTGTCGCTGTTTCGACCTGATAGTGTTCAGCTTCCAAATTATATTGCAGCAACGTCAAAATCGCAGGTTCGTCATCAACAATCAAGATCTTCTTCATGCTGTCTCCTCCGGAAATAAAATCATACCAAGTTCGTGTGGGGCACCGGCAAAAATGGCCGTCTCAGCTAATCGCAGCTCACCATCTGCCTGTCGAAGCCGCAAGCGGCAATAGGTTGGTTCTTTTTGAATGGCATCGTAAAGCTCACGAGAATTGTTCACGGAATGGTGATTGCAGGCCAATACGCGATCACCGGGTTGTAAGCCCATCTCTGCAGCCGGTGTATGCGGCACGACACCAATCAACACCACACCTTGATCGGCTAAAGTCACCGTCAGATGCACCTGCCGTCCCTGCCAAATGAAGCCGCCAACCAATACTAAACTCACCACAGCTGGAAAGACAAGACTACCCAGCAAAGGCAAGGTCATGGTGCGGGCAACAATGCCATAAACGATAAGCACGCCACCTGCGCCGCCATACCACGGCCAACTTCGCCGCCAAGCCGTCTGAGCGCGATCTCGCGGAGTCATGAAGGTCGCACCTAAAAGCAACGGCAAGCCCACAAAAGTCAAAGACTGCACTGTAACCGCCAGCAGTGGGAGGTTGCTGACGTTTTCAACAGCAACAGGTAAGATTAACGGCACCCAGAACAGTTGCCGCAACTCAAACGCCGCACTTTGCCGCTGGCGGCGGTCTTGTTGAATCACCGGCGACTCGATCTCATCGCCGCGGTTGAATCGCGCAAGTCCAGCTTGTGTTAGCCATAATAGGCCGACCAAAATAGCTAAATTAGCTGCATGCTGTTCAGCTAGCAAACCAGACTGACCAACTGCCGCCAGACTGGCAAGACCTAGCCACCAAGGGCTAAATCGCCATTTAGAAAATAGCAATGCTACTAACGTCAAGCCGCTTAATGCAAGCAAAGCAGCTAAACTGATCTGCAGTCGTCCAATAACCATCACCAGCGAGACTAGCGCACCTACGACAAGTCCGATCCAGAAGAACCGACCAATTTCTGGATGTTTGGGATGAATTGCGCGCAGATACCGGCGGCGCTCGCGATCAGTGCGATTGACAGCAAACCAAATCGTTAAACCTAGCGCTAGCCAAAACACCAAACCAACCGGATTGATAAGTAAGGCAACTACAACTGCCATCGGTAACCCTCCAATATTCACTGTGACCAGTATAGCAGAAATCGCCGGAGGCTCCCACAACGTCATAAAAATCAAAATGTGAGTAGGCCCGCATAGCCGAGTATGATAGCAAAAAACTCATCCCCGTCATTAGCGAGGATGAGTTCACAAATTGCACGATTAAATTTTGAGGAAACGCCGCATTGAAATGACTGCGCCTAATGCACCGATGATGATACCAATGCCCGCCAGCATCAAATCAAGCCAAAGCAGAAATGGCATCGTGCCATATAGCGAATAACCGTTAGAGCCGCTTGATAAGCTGAAGCTGCGGTAAACAACGGCATAACCGATGTCAACAATCACAATTGGCAGCACAGCCCCGAACAATCCAGTCCAAGCGCCTTCAAGAATAAATGGCCAACGAATGTATGAATTTGTTGCCCCAACTAGGCGCATAATTCTGATTTCGTCAGAACGCGACAGAATCGTAATCCGAATGGTATTACTTATCAGGAAAACCGCCACGAACAGCAGAAGGACAGTAAAACCAAGTCCCCACTTTTGTGCTGAATCAACTGAGTTGAACAGTTTTTTCGCAGTCCGGCCGCCATAACTTGCGTCCACCACATGGTTTAGTTTTTGAGCTTGTTTGGAGACCTTGATCGTCGCCTTAGGGTTGCTTGTCTTAACCATGAAGACATCACTCAATGGGTTCTGATCGCCAGAGAACATTTTCCATTGCGAACCATACCCGCCGACAATGGTGTTCAATTCCTGCTGACGTGACCGGTAAGTCACTTTCTTGACATTATCAAGCTTTTCTAGCTGAGTTTTTAATGCATCACGTTGTTTCGTCGTAGTTTTCTTCTCGATGTAAACACGCACTTGAACGTCATTTTCAACTTGCTCTGATACATGATGCAAGTTGAAAATAAGTGCCATGAAAATACCGACCAATAGTAAGGTAACTGTAACGGCACTGACAGCGGCAACTGACATCCAGCCATTTCGCTTCAGACTGCGCAGCGAATCCTTTACATGCCGGAAAAAGATCTTAGTCTTCATTACCGTAAGTGCCTCCTTCTTCGTCACGAACCAAACGGCCGCCAGCAATTTCAAGTAAGCGATGCTGACGCTCATTTACGATGTCCTTGTTATGCGTCGCCATAATAACAGTTGTCCCACTGGCATTGATCCGCTCAAGAATATCAACAATTTCATCTGATGTTTGTGGATCCAAATTGCCTGTCGGTTCGTCGGCGATCAATACCTTAGGCTTGTTGACGATGGCACGAGCAACTGACACACGTTGTTGTTCCCCACCGGATAATTCATCAGGAAAACGGCGCAGTTTTTGTTCGAGACCTACCAGCCCCAGTACTTCGAGGACTCGGTCCTTGATTTTTTCGTCAGGTGCTTCGATCACTTGCATCGCGTAAGCAATGTTTTCGTACACTGTTAACCGCGGTAAAAGTTTAAAATCTTGAAAGACGATACCAATATGACGTCGCAAAAATGGTACCCGGCTCGGTTTCATTGTTGCAAAATCAAAATCATCAATTTTAATCGTACCGCTGGTTGGCATTAGTTCATGGTAAAGCATTTTGACGAAAGTCGATTTCCCGGCACCGCTGGGACCGATCACATAGACGAACTCGCCATCATGAATCTCAAGATTGAGATTTTTAATGGCAGTCACGCCGTTAGCATACTGCTTCGTCACGTTCTCCATTTGAATCATGCAAATTGCTCCTTTTTCTAAGCTAGCATCAGTATAACAGGCGATTAAGTCAGCAAGGTTTCAGGCAGATTACAGTTTAATCAGGATTCTTTTGCGCAAGTTCCCATTGAAGATACGCATTGATGAATGGATTCAAATCCCCGTCCATAACCGCATTGCCATTTCCGGTTTCATAATTCGTCCGATGATCTTTCACCATCGTGTATGGGTGAAAGACGTAAGAGCGAATTTGTGAACCAAATGCGACATCTTTTTGTTCGCCTTGAATGGCCTTGGCCTTAGCACGCTTAGCTTCTTCTTCGCGCTGATACAATTTAGCCTTTAACATCGCCATCGCAGTCGCTTTGTTCTGAAACTGTGACCGTTGCGCCTGACTTGAGGTGACGATTCCGGTTGGTAGATGAATCAAGCGAACCGCACTGGAGGTTTTGTTGATATGCTGACCGCCAGCGCCGCTTGAGCGGAAAACCTCCATTTTGATGTCTTCCGGCCGCAGATCAACTTCGATTGAGTTGTCGAGTTCCGGCATCACGTCCACCGAGGCAAAGCTAGTGTGTCGCCGTCCAGCGGAATCAAATGGCGAAATCCGCACAAGTCGATGGACGCCTTTTTCACTTTTCAGCAAGCCATAAGCATTCTCGCCATTGATCAGCAGCGTTACGCTCTTGATGCCAGCTTCATCCCCAGGCTGATAATCCGCCACTTCTACTTTGAATCCGTTCTGATCGGCCCAACGCTGATACATTCGCATCAGCATTGATCCCCAATCCTGAGATTCCGTGCCGCCTGCACCAGGGTGAATTTCCAAAATGGCATTGTTGTGATCGTATGGACCGTTCAGCAAAAGCTGCATCTCATACTTGTCCAGCTTTTCCTGTAAATCTTTGATCTTTGCTTCTTCTTCTTGCTGCAAGTCCTTATCAGGCTCGTCTTGTAATAACTCAAAACCAGCCTCAAGATCTTCCAACTCATTTTCTAGTGCATAAAATCGATCGTGCTTTTCTTTGAGCGCATTGTTGTTGTCAATAACCTTTTGAGCAGCCTCCGAGTCATCCCAAAAGCCGGGTTCAGCCATTCTGCCTTCATTTTCAGTAATGCGTTCGTTCAGCGCATCGAGGTCAAAGTGACCCCCTAAATTGATTAATTTTGGTCCGCATAGCGGCCAAGGTGTTGCGCATAACACTCAGTTCCATCGTGTAATCTCCCTTTTTTTAAACATAGTTGCGTTATTGTAGCGTGACTAAGTGCGTCGGCGACTGCTTCAAAACACCCCAGTACCGCAAGCTGTAGCCGCGGTGCTGGGGCGCTAAGCCGTTATTAACGGCGAATATTTTGTCGGATTTCAGCTTTCATGAACAGCCGAGTCACATCATCATCAATTGATGCAATCATTTCTTCAAACATCCGGTAGCCTTCTTCTTGATATTCGACTAGCGGATTCATTTGACCATAACCGCGCAATCCGATCGACTGCCGCAACTGATCCATCGCATCAATATGATCGGTCCAAGCAGAATCAACCACGCGCAAAATAACAACTTTTTCGAATTCAAGCATCTGCGCGTCATCGCCTAGCTGCTTATTCTTTTGCTGGAAGTTGGTCTCCGCCATCTCGGCCAGTAACCCGATCAACTCGTCTTGCGACTTGCCATCTAACTGGCTGCGTTTGAATTTCTCAGGATCAATCATGTTGGCAGTGACCCAAGCGTACAAGGCATCAAGGTTCCAGTCCTTCTGATCTCCTTGTGTATGAGTCTGAACAATCCGTGTAATCGTTCGATTGATCATAGCCATCAAGACAGGCTTCAATGTTTCCTGTTCATTGATGACTTGCTGCCGCTGCTTGTAAATGACCTCGCGTTGTTCACGCATCACATCATCATATTGCAGCGTATTCTTCCGCGTGTCGTAGTTATTCCCTTCGACCCGTTTCTGGGCTGACTCCACCTGCCGTGAAATCATCCGACTTTGAATCACCTGATCATCATCCGCCACCTTAAAGCGATCCAACATAGCTTTAATTCGATCAGAACCAAAGCGTTTCATCAGATCATCTTCAAGGCTCAGGTAAAACTGTGTAGAACCTGGATCGCCTTGACGCCCTGAACGGCCTCGCAACTGATTATCAATTCGACGACTTTCATGGCGTTCCGTCCCGATAACTGCCAAACCGCCAAGTTCGGTGACACCAGGTCCAAGTTTGATATCCGTACCACGCCCAGCCATGTTCGTCGCAATCGTCACAGCGCCGCGTTGGCCAGCATTCATAATGATTTCTGCTTCTTTAAAGTGATTCTTCGCGTTCAAAACGGTATGTGGAATCTTGGCCTCATCAAGTTGCTTACTAAGCCGTTCACTCGATTCAATCGCAACCGTCCCAATCAGCATCGGCTGGCCTTTTTCATGACGCGCTTTGATGTCTTCAACAACCGCGTTGAACTTAGCATCTAACGTCGGGTACAGCACGTCAGGGGAGTCAACCCGGATAACTGGCTTGTTGGTCGGAACAGAGATGACTTCCATGTTATAAATTTCTCGGAATTCTTCTTGCTCGGTCTTTGCGGTCCCAGTCATCCCGGCCAACTTGGTGTACATCCGGAAGAAGTTTTGATAAGTGATGTTAGCCATCGTCTTATTTTCGTCCTGAATTTGGACGCCTTCTTTGGCTTCAATCGCCTGATGCAAGCCGTCAGAATATCGGCGACCTTCCATTGCTCGGCCAGTAAACTGATCAACAATGAGGACTTCACCATCGGAAACCATGTAATCGATATCCTTGAGCATGATGTAATTAGCCCGCAAGGCCTGATCAATATGATGCGTTAAGGCCGTATTTTCGGTGTCATACAGATTATCCAGTCCGAAATTCTTTTCAGCCTTCCGGATGCCGCTTTCAGTTAACGAGATTGTCTTCGTTGGCCAGTCGATCTTGTAATCGGTCTCCGCTTTTAGCGTCTTGACAAACCGATCGGCACGAATGTAGAGACCGGTTGTTTTTTCTGCGCCGCCAGAAATGATCAATGGGGTTCGCGCCTCATCAATCAAAATAGAGTCAACTTCATCGACGATTGCAAAATTCAGTGGCCGCTGAACCATCTGCTCTTTGTAAACAACCATGTTGTCACGCAGATAGTCAAACCCGAGTTCACTGTTCGTGGAATAGGTAATGTCGCAATTATAAGCTTCTCGTTTTTCATCACTGTTCTTGGAGTTGAGGTTTAACCCTACGCTCAAGCCAAGCCAGTTGTATAGCTCGCCCATTTCCGTGGCATCACGGGTTGACAGGTACTCATTGACCGTGACAACATGAACACCTTTACCAGTGAGTGCGTTCAAATAAACAGGCATGGTTGCGGTTAAAGTTTTCCCTTCGCCGGTCTTCATCTCCGCAATGTTGCCTTCATGCAACACAATCCCGCCAATAATTTGGACTCGGAACGGGAATAGACCTAAAACACGCTTGGCACCTTCCCGCGCAGTCGCAAAGGCTTCTGGCAGAATGTCATCAAGGGTAGCACCAGCTGCGAGACGATCTTTTAATTTTGGTGTGTTTGCTTTTAATTGTTCATCAGATAATGCTGCATACTCATCTTCATATTGCTGAACCTTATCAGCAATTTTGCCTAGGCGCGCGATTTCTCGCTTATCGCTTTCGACCCATTTTCTAAGAATATTGGCCATGAATGGATTCCTCTCTGTCGAAACTTCGTTAAACTGACAGTATATCTATAGTATCTTAACATTTTCATTGGGTATTGAAAACCGAGCATTACAAAGATCCTGCATTATCCACATCGACGAGCGCACGCCGATGCCGTTCACAATAACAACTGAATACCAGCACGATAGCGCCTCAATCTTCACTGCCTGCAAGTTCATATACCAGGCCCCAATTTGTATATTGTCATTAAACTTTAATAAAAACTTACCAGCAATAAGTCCATATGGCAAACTTTCCCAACAAAAAACAAGATCACCTTTTGCGGCGATCTTGTTTTTTGTTTTAAGAACTGCTTATTCGTCGGTTTCGATCAAGCCATAACGCCCGTCACGCCGCTTATAAACAATGCTTGTGCCATTGGTGTCAGCATCTTCAAAGATAAAGAAGTTGTGCCCCAACATATCCATCTGTAGAATGGCTTCTTGCGAATCCATCGGCTTCAACGACACTCGCTTAGTTCGAACAACGGTCAGATTATCATCATCTTCGGCTGGTTTCGGTTCAGCTGGTGCAGTCGCATCAATGTCGATTTGGCCAAAGCCTTTTTCACGTGACTTGCGATTGATCTTTGTCTTGAACTTGCGTACCTGCCGTTCCAGCTTGTCGGTCACGAGATCGATGCTGGCATAAAGATCCGGGCTGGTTTCTTCAGCACGCAGGGTCAAGAAAGACAACGGGATGGTCACTTCAACTTTTGCAGTTTTATCGGAATAAACCTTCAAATTGACGTGTGCCGTTGCAGTAACCGAACCTCCGAAGAACTTGTTCAGTTTGCTAATCCGCTTCTCCACGTAACTTCTGATGGCCTCGGTGACTTCGATGTTTTCGCCACGAACATTGTATGTGAGCATAAAACTTCTCCCCTTTCCTACGTGTAACACTTACACGTCGATTGGTTGGGATAAAACCCTTCCAATCTTCAATTTCATTATACCCGAATGTTGTCGCCAGACACAACAAAAGCCACATTTCAGCGAATTAAAGTAAATGCGGTCACCGTGCCCTGAAATCCCGCGGCCACAAGCGCATCGCGAGCGTGATACAATGTCCGTCCTGTGGTATATAAATCGTCAACCAATGTAATTTGTTTGGTTTGATTCAACTTTGCTGCTGGCACAAGTACGGTAAAGCTTTGCGGCGTTTGTAATCGTTCGCGACGATTTTTCTGCGCCTGCGGTTTGGCCGTTGGTGATTTACGTAGCCATGGCTGTAGCTGCAAACCGCCAAAAAGTCCCTGAATTGGATCAAATCCCCGCACATCATAATGTTTGGATTCGCTAGGAATGGCGACCAGTGTCCCAGCATTTTGCAATTGTGCAGCAATGAGATCTTGAAACGCATCGTGTAAGCGATAATCGCCAAGACCCTTGTACTGGTAAATCCATTGTTTCATAGCTGCGTCATAAACAAATAAAGCCCGATTATGTAACAACCGCCCTTGCTGCTCCCATTGGCGGCAATCCGCGCATATTCGTGCATCACCCGACCGGCCGCAGCCTGGACAAGTCGCTCCAGTAATCATCTTAAAGCGGGCTAAACAACTACTGCACAATCGGGGTGCTATCAACTTGCTGCCAGCTAACAACGCCTTCAATGTCGGACTACGATCAACATGGCGATCACACCCGCAACAACGCATCACCATCACCGTCCATTCATCATGACAATCTGACGTTTGGCCGCTAACAATGCTAACGTATAGCGATCCGTGAAAAAGACAACCGGATCGTCGGCACTATCGGCTGCCCGCCCGGCTCGACCAGCAATCTGTACTAGCGCCGAGGCCGTGAATGCCCGATCGGCTGCAGCCACGACCCCAACCGCACACCTGGGCACCGTTACGCCACGTTCCAAAATTGTCGTCGTGACTAAAACCTGAATTTTCCGCTGACGAAAAGCCGTTATTTTCTCTGCCCGTAGACGGTCCGTGCTAGCAACGCCAGCTACCCTTAGCCCGTTACGTTGAACAAGCGCAGCAATTTGAGGCGCCCAGCTGATCTTAGGAACAAACAGCAAACATGACCGCCCTGTCGCCACGACATCACGCACCCACTTCACGATGGCAGGTGGCAACTGGGACGGTAATTTTTTAAAATTCACCAACCGAATCGCTGGAACTGGCAAAGGGTGCCCGTGAAATCGACGAAACAATCGACTGACCATCAACCCTTTACGCATCGCCGCCTTCAATGGCCGATCCGGCGTTGCCGTTAAATAAACAACCGGTCCACGCCGGGCACCTTGAACAGCCCGATGGAGCATGGGTGTTCCCGCCATCGGAAACGCATCGACCTCATCAACGACAATCAGATCAAAAGCCCGATGAAATCGTAATAATTGATGCACGGTGGCCAGCATCAAATCACTGTCAGTTTGATCAAAATGACCGCCATATCGAACGGCGATGGGCGTGGTTGCAAAGGCAGTTCGCAGTCGCGGCGCAAGCTCCCGAATAACATCAATTCTCGGCGAAACAATAGCCACGCGCTTGCCTTGTTGTACCATCTGTGAAATGGTCGGAAAAAGCATCTCGGTTTTGCCAGCACCTGTCACTGCCCAAATCAAATGATCAGCCCCTGCTGTAACACTCGTTTGTAAAGCCGTTGACGCTTTTTGCTGGGCAGGCGTCAATGTCCCGTGCCACGTTAATAAGCCGTCGCCAACAGGCCGGTGCGGCTGTTCAAAGCGGTAAAGCAAATCACGATTTGTTAAGCGGCCTATACTCACGCAAGCTGAACAATAAAACCGCCCATCAGGCAATTGAACTGGCTTTCGATCACCGCAACGTTGGCAACACCAGCGCCCGTGTTCTTGAATCAACGCTGGCAGTGATGTGGCCTGTGCTATATTAGAAACGGTTAAGCGCATCAGTTCATTTTCTGTCAATTGTGCCCCAGCAAGATTCATCATGATCACCTCATAAGGAGATTACGCATGTCAGAGCAATATCTTACCATCCAACAAACCGGCAACTACACAAATACCATTAAAAAATCGCGTTTCATCACCCATCTTGCGCGCATCAAGGACGAAGATGATGCCAAGGCCGTCATTGCGCAAGTATCAAAGGAAAACACCAAAGCTACCCACAATGTTTTTGCTTATGTTCTTGGCGATACCAATCAAATTCAACGCGCAAGCGATAATGGCGAGCCTTCTGGAACTGCCGGTGCCCCAACACTGGAGGCTTTGTTGCAGCATGACTTACGTGATGTGGTAGCCGTCACGACTCGTTACTTTGGCGGCATTAAACTTGGTGCTGGCGGACTCATCCGGGCGTATGCAGGCAATGCCAACACGGCGATCGAAACCATCGGCATTGTGGCGCGCATCAAACAAAAAGCTGTAACTTTTACCATTCCTTACGCCGACTTTGATCCAATTCAGCATTTTTTGACAACCAATCATTTGTCAATTGCGAACACTGATTACGGGACTGCTGTTACCATCACCCTGTATCTAGATGATGAGCATTTGCAGGCGACGCTCGCGGCCCTAAATGATTTCTTGAATGGACAGTTTTCGCCTACCATTGGCGCCAGTCAATACCGCGAAGTCCCTTTATCAACAAAGCCTAAGCTCTAAGAGGACATCTAACTGTCTAACAATAACGTCCGAACTAAAACAGCATAAAAAATACAGTACCCACCAACTTTGTGCTGGTGGGTACTGTGTTTTTTACTTGGCGTATTCCACAGTCCTTGTCTCCCGAATCACGGTGACTTTGATATGGCCTGGATACTCCAGTTCTTTTTCAATTTCATTGCGAATATCACGGGCCAAGATGACGCTCTGATCATCAGAGAGCTTTTCCGGTTGGACGATGACCCGGACTTCTCGACCTGCTTGAATAGCGAAACTATGATCCACGCCAGCATGACTGTTGGCGATTGCTTCTAGTTTCTCCAAACGATGAAGATAGTTTTCAAGCGATTCCGACCGCGCGCCTGGGCGGGCAGCTGAAATCGCATCTGCTGCGGCAACCAGTACCGAAATGACACTGGTTGGTTCAACGTCACCATGATGCGATGCAATGGCGTTGATGACCGTCTTTGGTTCCTTATACTTCGTTGCCAGCTCAACCCCGATTTCAACGTGAGATCCGTCAACTTCATGGTCAAGCGCCTTGCCTATATCATGTAATAACCCCGCGCGTTTCGCTAAGGTGACATCTTCTCCTAATTCAGCAGCCATCACACCAGTCAGTTTGGCGACCTGAATCGAATGATCCAGAACGTTCTGACCGTAACTCGTACGGAAGTGCAATCGGCCCAAAATCTTAATCAGATCGGGATGCATATTATGGATACCGACGTCGAAAATGGCTTGTTCACCAATTTCACGAATCCGGTCGTCCATTTCTTTGCGCGCCTTATCAACCATTTCCTCAATTCGTGCTGGATGGATCCGACCATCTTGAATGAGTTTTTCCAAAGCAATTCGCGCGATTTCCCGGCGAATTGGGTCAAAGCCGCTCAAAACAACGGCTTGTGGGGTATCATCAATAATCAAATCGATACCTGTCAAAGTCTCAAGTGTCCGAATATTTCGACCTTCACGGCCGATGATTCGGCCTTTCATGTCGTCATTTGGCAAGTTCACCACGGTCACTGTCGTTTCGGCAACGATGTCAGAAGCGCTGCGCTGAATCGCATCGGCGATCAGTACTTTAGCTTTCTTATCCGCGGCTTCCTTAGCTTCATCTTCGCTTTCTTTGATCATCACGGCGCGTTCATGCGTCAGTTCTGATTGTGTCTGGTCAAGAATCTGCTGCCGAGCCTGTTCATGAGTCAACTCGGCGATCCGTTCAAGTTCTGTGTGCTGTTTACTGATTTCTGAAGAGATATCTTGTTCACGTTCATCTAGCTGTTGCTGCCGCTTGTTCAAATTTGCTTCCCGGTCAGCAAGACTTTGTTCCTTGCGATCTAGCGTATCGTCCCGCCGATCCAAAGTATCCTCTCGCTGATTCAGTCGATGTTCCGACTTCTGGACTTCTGTCCGCCGATCTTTCAATTCATCTTCAAGTTGGGTTCGATAGCGATGATTCTCGTCTTTTGCTTCCAGCAGTTTTTCTTTTTTTAAAGTCGCTGCTTCTTTTTTAGCGGCCTCAATAATGCCTTCTGCTGTCTGCGTCGCTCGATCCAAATTGTTCTGGTGGAGCTTCTTTTGAAGTGCAAATCCGATCAATAAACCGACCGCTAAAGCGATGACTGCTGCGAGGGTTATTGAGACCAGTGTTACTGAACTCATCATTTCACCTCCGCATCATCTAAGCGATTCAATCAAACTTTGATCAAAATCTTTGATGCTTTTTTAAATTATTACACCTCTATTAGTTTACGTGCTAGGGTGCAAGGTGTCAACCGAAGCGGGAGGCGCATAGCGGCGCCTAAAAACCAGCATTAAAGCAGTCTTAAGTCTGGGTGATGCTTTTTACGAACTGAGAAAAATAAAACATATATCAAATCTCTTTAAGACCGCTCAGATAAAAAAACTTGCGCCATCGGACTCATCACATCCGACAACAGCAAGTTGACTCATGATTCATACTTCAGCCTGTTGAGGTATTTCGGGTTGATCTTCACTGACCGAAGCCGTCTCCCGACCAGGTGCGGCTGCCATACCATAAGCCACGCGAACCTGTTGTTTAATCGTCTGCTGAAGATCAGCGTGGTTATCAAGATATGTCTTAGCGTTTTCGCGACCTTGGCCGATGCGTTCACCTTGATACGCGTACCATGACCCTGCTTTTTCAACAATATCTCTCTCAACGGCCATGTCGACAAGTTCGCCAGTTTGCGAAATGCCTTGGCCATACATGATATCCACAATTGCTGTTCGAAAAGGCGGTGCAACCTTATTCTTGACCACTTTGATTTTAGTGCGATTGCCGACGACATCTGCGCCTGTCTTGATTTGTTCCGACCGCCGGATCTCTAACCGAACAGTCGCATAAAACTTCAAGGCACGACCACCTGGTGTCGTTTCCGGACTCCCAAAAATGATCCCGACTTTCTCACGAATCTGATTAATGAATAAAGCAATCGTTTTTGTCTTATTGATGGAACCGGATAACTTACGTAACGCCTGTGACATTAATCGGGCTTGCAAGCCAACATGGGCATCCCCCATATCGCCCTCAATCTCAGCCCGCGGCACCAAAGCAGCAACTGAATCAATCACCACAATATCAATGGCACCAGACGCGACTAGTTCATCAGCAATCTCCAGCCCTTGTTCGCCTGTGTCTGGCTGGGAGAGCAATAATTCGTCAATATTGACGCCCAAAGCAGTTGCGTACTTGGGATCCATCGCATTCTCGGCATCAATATAGGCGGCAGTACCGCCTTGCTTCTGCACTTCAGCAACAGCATGCAGCGCGACGGTTGTTTTGCCGGAACTTTCCGGTCCATAAATTTCGACAATTCGTCCGCGCGGAAAGCCCCCAACACCAAGTGCATCATCAACGGCAAGTGAGCCGCTAGAGACAACGGAAACGCGCGTGTCCGCCTTAGCACCCATTCGCATAATCGCGCCTTTACCAAAATTTTTTTCAATCTTTTTCAGTGCAACATCCAATGCTTTCTGGCGTTCGTCTCCTGCCATCCTGCCGCCTCCTCTTGCGTAAACCTGACGTATTAACGTGTTAAAGAATGATTCTGTTAGGCCTGCAGCGCCCTTAATGCAAGCATCATACCAGTCATCACAGCACGCTGCCGAACATCATTGCGACCGCCAGGAAAATGGTAAACATGTGCTTCAGGCAGTTGGCCGCGCCGCGCTAAACCGATCCAAACCGTACCAGCAGGCTGTCCTTCCAGCGTGTCTGGACCGGCAACGCCGGTAAAGCTGACACTTATATCCGCCGCTGCCTTACGCCGAGCATGTTCAGCCATCGCCTTGGCTGTAAATGCGCTGACAACTCCGTGTGCCGCTAATTCGCGAGCATCAATTGCCAAAAAAGCGGCCTTTGTTGCAAGTGAGTAAGTGACAAAACCTCCCTTAAAATAAGTGGATACCCCCGGCACATCGCCTAACGCTGCTTGAAATGCGCCGGCAGTCAAACTCTCAGCTGCAGTAATTTGCATATCATTTGCCGCAAGCGTCTTCACAAGCTCTTTTGCCAAACTATTGTCGTCACCGTAGCCGTAAAAATATTGACCATCACGATCCATGATGGCACCGACCATTGGTTCTAACTTTGCATCAGCGTCTTTTTCGTTAGCGCCACTGGCAGTGACGCGCACCGTCACCTCATGATCCTTGATATAAGTTGCAATGGTCGGATCGGTTTGGTTGGCAATCAAGTCGTCCAGATCTGTCACTAGTTGCGATTCGCCAATGCCAAAGAAACGTAAGACCCGGCTGACCATAACTTCCGCGTGGCCGCTCCATTTTGCTAGCCGCGGCAGCAGTTCATGATCAACCATCGGAACGAATTCCTTGGGTGGTCCCGGCAATAAGACATAGGTGTGCTGCCCATTGACGATCCACGCACCAACCGCTAAGCCAACCCGATTGACCAAAATATCGGCGCCTTCCGGATACATGGCCTGTAATTGATTATTAGGCGTCATTGGCCGCTGCTGTTGCTTGGCGCGCGCCTGTAATTTAGCCATAGCGGCAGGATCTTCAACCAATTTGCGGTTCAAGTGCGCTGCCAATGTTTGCTTGGTCAGATCATCTGGTGTCGGTCCTAACCCGCCAATCAAAATAACTAAATTACTGCGACTTTCCGCCAACTTAATGGCCTCCTCAAGTCGCGGACCGTTGTCTCCCACCACCTGTTGATGGTAGCTATCAATACCCAGTGCTGTCAGTTGCTTAGCCATATAGGCACCATTTGTGTTAGTAATCTGTCCCATCAGGATCTCTGTCCCGACAGCAATAATCTCTGCTTGCATACTTTTCCCACCTAACAATAGAATTCGTTTTTTAAGGTACTTGACCTGACATTTTTAAAAAAAGTTGCAACTAAATAGCTGTATGGTGCTTAGATACATCTTTACTAAGATTAGCGTGCAATTTTTGTTGGCTGATTCATGCTTTGCTCGCAACCGGGCCTGCTGGTCCAAAAGCTTGCACATAGGGATCTCCGTATTTGCTGGTGGGGCTCCCACCCAGCTTAGGTTAGTGGCGACTTCACGCTGCGCTCGCAAACGCGCTCGCAGGCCCAGAAACCTGCACATAAGGGCCTCAAGCCTAACTGGCCAAAGCCCTGCCAGTTAGGCTTGAGGCCACTTATGCTCCGGTTTCTAAACGGGCCTGCTCGCGCTCTACAAAAATACCCAAGCACCTGCCTGGGTATTTGAATAACTTATTATTGATGACTTGAACCGAATGAGTCCTTGAACACACCACGGTTTTTGTAGAAGTATTCGACACCTGAGTAAATCGTGAAGAAAACGGCGATATAGAACAGGATCAGTGCAAACGGCACATTGATATTGTTAAACCATGCGTTGTTTAGCATCAAGAAAATAATGGCAAACATTTGCGCGTTTGTTTTGATTTTTCCCGGCCAAGCCGCTGCTAAGACTTCACCTTCGTTTGAAAGCAATAAGCGTAATCCGGTTACGGCTAATTCACGCCACAGGATAATCGCGGTTCCCCATGCTGGAATCTGACCATTGGCCGTCAGAAAGATGAAGGCAGTCATAACCAACAGTTTGTCAGCCAGTGGATCGGCAAATTTACCGAAATTAGTGACCAAATGCTTGCGTCGGGCAATTTGACCGTCAGCAAAGTCGGTTAAAGAGGCCACAATAAAAATAATCAGCGCGATAAACCAGCTCAAGGCGACCTTAGTTCCTGCAAGTGTCAGATACCCAGCCGGCCAATCAAGTGCCAGCAGGATCGTGAAAACAGGAATCAGAAAAATTCGGATGAGCGTTAATTTATTCGGAAGATTCATTCTTGCGAACCCTCGCTTTCTGTTGCATCAGCCGTGAAGGTGATGGTCCGTACGATGCTGGTTCCCTTTGAGATATCAACACTCTGACCATTGAGCTTGATGGTGGTCGCAGTTGCATTGCCTGACCGCACTTGGAATGTCGTGACGTTGTCTGGCAATGTCACTTCTTGCGAATTACCTGATGTCAATGAACCTTGCCACGTCGTTGAGCCGTTCACAATCACTGAAATCCAAGCAGTGGCGCCGGTTGCACCAAGCGTTAACTTGTTACCCGTCTTCGGCAGATTCTTTAAAGTAACTGCCTGAGTAGCACCATTGGCATCCGCTACAGAAATGTCCAATTTCGAACTCTTTTTAGTACTCTTCTTGGACGACTTCTCCGCAGTCTTCGAAGAACTAGAAGCCGATGATGTCTTGCTTGTTTTCGAAGATGTCGACGATTTCGAAGTCTTGGATGTACTACGCTTCGATGAGACCGCAACACTTTCTGAATCTGTCGGGATCGTTTGCTTGGGTCCTGATTGGTAAACCAACATGATGACATAGATCACAATGACTGCCACGACAACAACTGCAGCAATCGCAATTTGCGGTAAATAACGCCGCAAACGGTTAACCGGACTCGCTTCTTCGGCGCGGGTTGCCCGAGTCTTATTTTCAACTGATTGTGCTGCATACTCTTGGGGTTGAGGTTCCGGGATGTCCTGCTGGAATTGCGTCAGCAACGCATCCCCATCAAGGCCGACAGTGTCAGCATATTGTTTAATAAAGGCACGCACATAAAAGTCGCCTGGCAGCGCATCAAAATTACCTTCTTCGATCGCGATCAGGTAGCGTTTTTGAATCTTGGTGATCTGTTGAAGATCATCAATCGTATAGCCTTTTTGAATCCGGGCGTCCCGTAATTTTTGCCCAATTTCATCCATAAGTTTTATTCACCCGCTATTTTTTATTGACCATTTTCAGTATATCATGAAAAACCAACTGCAAGCCTTAAGAAATCCTTTGTTTCCTAGATTCGCCAGCCACCTGTAACATATAAAGTTTGTCCTGTTAGATAAGCAGCATCTTTTGCAACTAGCATAGTCACATAGTAACTAATATCTTGTGGGGTCGCAAATCGTGCAGCAGGAATTTCCTCTCGAACCTTGGTCAAGGTCGCTTGATCAAACATTTTAGTGTTCATTTTTGTTGTCACTGCACCTGGCGCGACCACATTGACCGTGATGCCCAGACTGGCCACTTCCTGAGCATAGGCTTTTGCAAAGGCACTTTGCGCGCCTTTGACAGTACTATAGGCCACTTCCATCGCTGAACCTGCGCCACCATAGACAGACCCGATAAAGACAACGCGGCCATGACCGGACTGTGCTAATTTGTGCTCGATCTTCGTTAAAAGAGCCATCGGCGTCAATAGATGCACGCGCATCAAAGTTGTTAATTCAGAAACGGTTGTATCTTTAAATAAATGATAATACGTCATCCCTGCCGCAAAAATGACCGCGTCCAAGCTAAAAAGCTGGGCCGTCAAATCATCCAAATGACGATCATCAGTTAAATCATACTGTAACGGAATAAAATCCTGATTCGGATACGCCGCTTGAAAAGTCGCAATTTGGCTGGTAACCACTTGTTCGTGTTCAAAATAGTGCAGGTACAATGACCAGCCATCGTGGGCCAACTTTTTAGCCACCGCTTGGCCAATGTCACCCGACGCACCAACAATCAAAGCTGCTCGCATCAATCTGCCTCCGGAATCATATCTAAAACGGTCAATGCTTTCGCCTGAAAAACCTGATCAATCATGGCTTGTAAATCCGCTAGCGTGATGCTGCTCAAAATCTCGGGGAAATCAAACAAACTCGCCTGGCCAAAACTCAACGCACTTAGCTGATTGGCCACACCATTCAGTCCGTTAAGGCCAGCGTAGTATTTACCCAGTGACGCCCGCTTAATTAGAGCAACCCGGTCGCGGGTCAAATCCGGCTGCGTCGCTGCGTTTAGCAACACATGTTTGATCGCATCACTTAATGCATGCGGATCATCGGTATCACCACCGACCAAGCCATAACTAAAGCTGCGCTGGTTCGTAAAATCAAAATCAAATGAGTCATCAATCAATCCTCGGTCATACCAATCTTGATATAACTGGGAAGAATCGCCAAACAGAACTTCTAGCAAGAGCCGAATGGTTAATTGGTACCGCCAGCCCTCAGCCGTCGTAGGAATCGCAACCTGCCCTTTGATGCCGACCAGTGTCTTTGGGCGACTAATTGGCATCTCCAACTGGCGATATGGCACGATATCATCCGTCTGCAAATCCGCGTGAACGCCACGCACAATCGCCTGTGGCGCCGGAAACTGTTTGGCTGCTTGATTAGCCGCAACAAAAGCCATAATGGCATCAGCGTCAATATTTCCCACAACAATCAACGTCATGTTGCTTGGTTGATAGAAAACCCGATGAATCGTATACAACATTCCCGGCGTGATTTGGGCAATGCTTGCCACTGTGCCAGCCACATCAACATGCGCCGGATGGTTTGGAAAAAGGTTTTCTAACAAACCGGCATAACCGCGCCACCCTGGATCATCCTGATACATTTGAATTTCTGACCCGATAATGCCTTGCTCCTTAGCAACTGATGCCTTAGAAAAAAATGGCGTTTGCACAAAATCCAGTAAAATCTGTAAGTTCTTCGTCAGCTGCGTTGTCGTAGAGAATAAAAAACTCGTTTTGGTCGCACTCGTGAATGCATTTGCTGATGCCCCAGTTTCACCAAAAAGATCAAAGGCATCATGATCTTCCTTTTCAAATAGCTTGTGCTCAAGAAAGTGGGCAATTCCGGCCGGATAAGTCACCATCTGTTTGCCATCTGGTGCAAATTGCGTATCAATCGAACCATAATCGGTTGTCATGATCGCATAGCTTTTGTGATACGCCGGGCGAGGCACAACTTGCAATCGCAGCCCGTTCGATAGCGTGGTCGTGATCACCGTTTCATCGACATCACTAAAATACTGTGTCTTCATTCGCTATCCTCCCCAGTCAAGAAATAGGTGGCCTGCAATTTCATATCTGCGGCGGCCTGTTGAACAGCTTGGCGATCAACCGCCTTAATCCGCTGAGCAAACTCATCAAAATTCTGTGGCGCATCTGGTACTAACAACTGATACAACGCCTGGTTTGTCAAAAACCGTGGGCTGTCATAGGCGGCACGCTGATGATCCAAAATGCCGTCCTTCACGGCCTTCAATAGGGCGTCAGAAAAATCGCCATTGACCACTGCGGCCAACTGATCACGAATAAGATCAGCAACTTGCTGACGATCTTTTCCTTCAATTCCGGTTTGAACCAGCATCAAGCCGCGAAAAGCATCGAACATGGAGCTCGCATAATAAGCCAAACTAGCCTTCTCGCGGACATTGGTGAATAGAAGTGACAAGCTCGAGCCGCCAAATAATTCCTCTGCCACCAATGTTGCTGCATATTTGGGTCCCATCAAATCAGTTTCAACATGATAAGCCAAGTCAAACTTGGCCTGTTGCGCATTCACCTTGGTTGTTTGGGTCAGCACATCTGGATGCGTCGGTAAATCAAACGCCACTGCTGGTACGGTTTGTGACCGAGCATCAAGTGGCCAATCAGCAAATAATGCTGCCACTTGCTTAGGATCAACATCCCCTAACACCGTGATGATGACCTGATCATGCTGCATCATTTCTTGATAGTAAGCAGCCAAACTGGACGCCGTCAGCGATGCAAGATCTTCCCGCGTCCCAAAACTCGGAATAGCCTGATCCTGATCAGCTCCAAAATATAGTTGCTGCACTCCCAGCGCCGCTTGGGTTTGGCGATCATCATCTAGACTGGCTAAATAATGATCCAAATTCTCCTTTTCCCGCGCAAAAGTGGCTTCGTCAAAACTACCCGCCTGCATGTTGGGTTCAAACAAGATGGTGCGTAAGAAGGCCGCTGCTTGAGGCAATAAAGGCGTATCGGTAAACCGATCATCCACGGTACTCATCGTCACGCCAATTCGATGCAACTTGCCTTCACGGGCCACGCCAATACTGAAATTAGCGCCATAGAGCGACTCGAGATGTGCTGACAAAGCTGCTTGCGTCGGATAGACAGCGCTATTCGTTTCTAACAGGCTTGTTAATAATGTTCGTTTAGTCACTGTTGCCCGTTGCAACGGCGCTAAAAATTGCACATTGATGCGGGTGGTTTTAAATTGCGTTGTCGGCAAGACAATCAACCAAACACCCGGTTTCATTTCTTTTCGCATAAAACTCCTTATGATGGCGTACCATTCGTTACTTGTTCTGGCGTCACAAAGACTTTGCGCGGTTTGCTGCCTTCACTTGGCCCAACAATTTGATTGGCTTCAAGATCATCAATCAAGCGCGCTGCTCGATTGTAACCAATTCGGAAGCGTCTTTGCAGCATTGACGTCGAGGCACTCTGCTGTGAAATGACAAACGCCTTCGCATCATCATATAGCTCATCCTCTGAATCACCGGGTTTCTCAGCCTCCGTATTTTCCGTTGGCGTCATGCTCTCCACATATGCAGGTGAAACTTGGTCAGTAATTGCCTTAACAACTCGCTCAACGTCCACAGATGGTATGAAGGCACCTTGAATTCGCATCGGTTTAGATGCCCCAATTGGTGAAAAGAGCATGTCACCGCGACCCAGAAGTTTTTCGGCACCGTTACTGTCTAAAATAGTTCGTGAATCGATGCCACTAGACGTTGCAAAAGCAATCCGCGAGGGAATATTCGCTTTCATTAGCCCAGTGATGACATCCACAGACGGCCGTTGTGTCGCAATGATGACGTGAATACCAGCTGCTCGTGCCATTTGAGCCAAGCGGACGATGGCAGTTTCAATTTCGTTACCTGCCACCATCATCAAATCACTCAACTCATCTATGATCACGACAATATACGGCATCTTTTGTTGGCCGCTTGTCGGATCAGCCGCCACCTTTTGATTAAATTCGGTCATATTCCGCACGCCAGCCGCAGCAAAACGTTGATACCGCTCATCCATAGCCGTTAAAATCTTGTTCAGCGCACTTGGCGCCCGTTTAGCTTCTGTCACAACCGGCGTTAATAGATGCGGCACGCCGTTGTATACCGACAATTCAACCCGTTTAGGATCTATCAACATTAAGCGAACATCACTTGGCTTCGTTCGCATTAAAATGCTAGTTAAAATGACGTTGATCATGACTGATTTACCAGAACCGGTGGCGCCGGCAATCAGCAAGTGCGGCATTTTTGTCAAATCAAAAGTCACGACTTTGCCGTTCACATCGCGGCCCAATGGTAAGACTAATGGGCGATCAGGCGACTTCGGCGTTTCTGCCATGACTTGTTTGAAGCCGACCGTTGCAATGTGTTGATTTGGCACTTCAATCCCAATCAATGATTTACCAGGAATCGGTGCTTCGATTCGGATATCCTTTGCTGCCAAAGCTAAGGCCAGATCGTCCGAAAGATTGACAATCTTTGAAACCTTAACGCCGACCGCTGGCTGAATCTCGTATTGGGTAATCGATGGTCCAAGTGTGGCACTTTTAACCGCAACATGAACCCCAAAACTTTCAAAGGTTTCTTTTAGTTTAACCCGATTTGTTTTGATCGCCTTGTATTCAGCACTTTGATCAACTGGCGGAATCGTTGTCAGCATGTCAAGATCAGGCAACTGATAATTCGTGGAAGGATCGTCTGCATCAAGTCCAGATGCCGCTTCACTAGGCTCAGGTTGTGGCGCAGTCGTAGCTGACTGTGGCTTAGGTTCTGTGCGTGGCAAGGGAGCCGGTTGCGTCGATTCGTGAACCGGTGCCGGCCCGTTAATCGTGAAATCATCCTGGTGATCAGGTGTTTCACTGGGTGCTTCGTTTTCGGTAACCGGCGTAGTTGTCTGTGGCTTCGCAGAAACGGTTTTTTTCTGCTGGGCAGCCGCTTTTTGCGCGCGTTCTTTTTTCATAGCCGCCACGGCTGCTTGTACCTGCATCACGCCATGTTTACAAGCTTGCCCACACCGCTGCAACCAATTAAAAACCTGATTCGCACCCACACCTAGAAAAGCTAATGTACCAACAACGATGCCTAGCCATGCAAGAATCGTTGCACCGATGCTGCTTAGTAAAGGGGCAAGTAACGCATACAAACCCGCCCCGATCAATCCCCCGCCAACACTAGAGGCCGTCGTCATTAGGCCGAAATCATTTTGAAGTAGGCGCCAGGTCGCCAACAAATAATGACTGTGCACATTCAATGTGGTCATGGTGCCTGCGCTTAACAGTACCAAGGCACAAATTAAGATAATTGCCAGACCAACCCACACATGCCGTGCCAATTTCGGCAATCGATCTGCGAAGAGAAACCAAATCCCCATCAGGATCATCCCTGCGCTGACAACTAGAAAGCTATCACCAACAACCAATCGGAAAACATTAGCAAACACGGTTCCGACAATGCCTAACCGGAAAAATGCCAAGCTGGCGAACACCACAAATAACGCACCGACCCAACTAAGGGTGTGCTGTTGTTGTTTGGTAGGTCGTTTTCTGCGCGGGCTTTTGCGTCCGCTGCGTTTCTGTGCCATCGTGATGCTCCTTTCATACCCGCCTATTATACACGAGCTGAACTCGCAAATAAAAAGCCATGATGATTCAGCGATCATTGAGCTAAAAGACAACGCCTGTCGTCAGAATGCATTCGCGCTCATCAAAAAAGCGGCTGATAACGGCCGCCTTTCATCATGACTCAACTTTGTCTTATTTTGTTTGGCCCGGCTGTTCATCACTGGCACCAAACTGAAGGTTAACCCCTTGATCCAAGGCAACTGCGGTCACTTGGTAAGTCAACGTTTCAATGGTTTCAACCAATGGTCGGCTTAGTTTGCCAAGTTCGGCTTGCGGCAATTCATTTGCCTCACCAAAATAATCCAAAACCTGCACGATCTGGGTAATTTTGCCAGAAATCTCAAAACCGGCATCGTCAGGGACAACGTCAAATGGAATCATCATCTGAAAAAGATTGCCTTTTTTCAACTCATCTTGTTTAGCGGGATCTGACCATTCAATCTGGCGCATGGCAACTTGCAAGTCGTTCTTAACCGGTGTTCCTTGCTTAACCAAATCATAGTGAAAAGATTCAACCGCGATAGGGTAACGTTTTGTTTCCATAAATACAGCCTCCTAAACGCGCTTGCCAACCGAGAAACCTTCTTGTAAGCGTCCTTTTCCATAACGGTCAAAGCCATTCACACGCCAGTTTCTACTCGAGCCAGCTCGCACACTTCTATTGTTGGGTTACTTTAATTTGTCGTGCTCGTACGTATGTGATGTTTCAAGTCCTGCAAAATGCTGCTGGCGTAAAGCTTCATAAATGACCAATGCTGCGCAATTTGACAAGTTCAACGCGCGGACGTTGTCAGTCATGGGAATACGTAAGCACTGATCGACATGATCGCGCATGAAGCCTTCCGGTAATCCCGTCGTCTCTTTGCCAAAAAGGAAATAATGATCCTGATCAATGTCGGCATAATCTCGGTCTGAGTATGTCTGATCAGCAAACTTAGTAATAAGGTAAAGGTGTTGCGGTTCCTTAACGGTTGCCATGAAGTCATCCAGACTATCATGATAGATGATCCGGACGCGTTGCCAATAATCCAGACCTGCACGACGCAGATGCTTATCATCTGTCTCAAATCCCAGTGGCTTGATGAGATGCAAATAGCTATTCGTTGCTGCACAGGTTCTGGCAATGTTCCCGGTATTTGCCGGAATCAGCGGTTCAAATAAAACAATGTGATTCGCCATGTTATCTTCCCTTCAACGCAAGTGGTTTAAGTTTAGCACATTTAACTTGCACGAACAGGCCTTGTGGACAGGTCAATTTGTAAAAATAAGCAAGAAAAAAACGCATTGCTTCGGAGCGCACTCAGCGAAGCGATACGTTAGTGAAGTAATTTATCGCAAACTTTTATCAATTACCCAAAAGCTAGCCCTGATAAAAGTTAAAAATAAATAGCTTAAAGGAATATTAACACCAGCCATCGATGTTTACAACCCTTTTACTTGACAAGATGCGACACAGTGAGCAAATCAACATCAATATGGATACTAATCGGCGGTGCAGCAAGCATTTGGTCGCGTTGATCGGCGGGCGCCTGCCACGTTAACGGGGTCATGGCCATTAAATCGCCAAATTGAGTTGGCGCTAACGGAAAATCGTAGGTGATTGTCTCCTGACTCGCATCAGGGAAAGCTGCTAAGAACCTTTTTAAGACAGGCTCATTGTTATACACAGCCTTAGCCGTCCCCGAGTATAAGCCTTCCCGGATTTCTCGAAGATAACCCGCC
This sequence comes from Lacticaseibacillus sp. 30, assembly GCF_053819265.1. NCBI lineage: Bacteria > Bacillati > Bacillota > Bacilli > Lactobacillales > Lactobacillaceae > Lacticaseibacillus > Lacticaseibacillus sp. 30. The sequence continues at coordinate 22,116 of NZ_JBSOQX010000002.1, read as the reverse complement.
CGCGGAATAATTTTCAATAGCTGACCATCAGGACGCAGCACACGTCTGAATTCACGATAATTACCTGGCGAAAAGATGTCGGTCACGGTATCAAATGCATCGTTAACGAAAGGCAGGTGGGCCAGATCCGCAACCGCAAACAGAACTGGTGCCGCTAAGCCGCCTGCTAGATTGATCGCCGGTGATGAGATATCAAAACCCACGGCAGTTTGTTGACCCGCCTCGGCCAAATACGCAGTCGGCGTGCCTTCCCCGCAGCCGACATCTAACAGTCGTTGATGTTTCGGAAGTTTGGCTGCCATAGCTGCCAAAAATGGGGTGAACAAACCAGCGTTCAACATTCGCCGTCGTGCGGCTAACATCGGCGTCGTGTATTCGGTGGCTACTTGCTGATTCAGGAAGTTCAGCGTCCCTTTGTGGCTGAAATCGCGTACATGTCCGTTGACACAAACCAACGATCCCGCTGTCACCTGTAATGGTTGGCCACAGACTGGACAAGCAAAAAGCGGTGCTTGTGCTGCGGCCAAATGAATTTTTGTTTCACGCTTACGCATGTGTTTCCCTCCTGCATCCTGCTGTTGCTTGTTGTAAACTAAAAGAAAAAGCCAAGGAGCCCGCTATGCTTGCAATTTATCGATTTGATGACAAAACCGGTCAACTGAACCAGCAATCCCGCATCAGTCCAGGGGTCTGGATCAATGTGGTTGATCCTACTCCTGCAGAACGTCAGCAACTACAGGACAAAGCTAAGCTCTCAGAAGCTTTCCTTTTGTACGGCCTTGATCCCGATGAAGGCGCCCGTTACGAATACGACGAAGATAATGATAGCCATCTGTTTATTTTCGACATGCCCATCGTCACACGGGACGCACGTAAAAAGGTGGTGTACGAAACGGCTCCGCTAGCGATCATCATCACTAATACCGCGGTGATCACCATCAACGGCGAGCCGATTCCACTCCTCAGTCTTTTTGCAGAAGGTAAAGTCAGTAACTTCGACCCTCGCCGACAAAATCGGTCCGTGCTGCAGTTCCTTTACCAGATTTCAATCAGTTACCTAACCTACCTACGTGATCTAAACAAGGCACGCGAAGCCAATGAAAATAAACTGCAACGCAGCCTCCGCAACGAAGAACTCTACGGCTTGATGGGCATTCAACGGTCACTGGTTTATTTTATGATGAGTTTGCGGACCGACCGCAACGTCCTCGAACAATTAAAACGCAGCAATCCTCTTGGTTTGGATGAAGACGACCAAGACTTTCTGGAAGACACCATCATCGAAAATCAACAAGCCATCGAAATGGCACAAATTAGCAATTCTATTATTAACGAAACGGCGGACACCTACTCGTCAATTATTAACAATAACATGAACGGCGTCATGAAGTTCCTAACTTCTTATTCAATTTTGTTAACCATTCCCACTTTGGTCTTCTCGTTTTACGGGATGAATGTTCATCTCCCTTTGGCTGATATGAAGGTGAGCTGGATTATCACCATTGCCATTTCCGTTGCCATTGCGGTGGTACTTGCCTTTCAATTTTGGCGCAACAAGTTTTTCTGAGCCTTCTGTGACGCGTCACATCCTCGTTTGTCGCATCAATTACCACTGTCGTTTTTCTAAGCCGGGCAACCGGCTTTTCTTTCCATTTCGCAAAACACGAACATTAAAAAAGAATATATGTGCTTTTGATTGACTTTTACAAAACTTTCGCGTATCTTAGCACTTGGTGTTTTGAATAACACCAATAATGCTTAACAATGTTCGGCTTTTGCGAAAGGATGAATCCGATGAACAACGGCATGCAGATTTTTGATTACGAAGACATTCAAATGATTCCTAACAAGTGTGTGGTGCAATCACGTAAAGAGGTTGATACCAGCGTGAAATTTGGCCCGCATACTTTCAAGATTCCAGTCGTTCCCGCTAATATGCAAACCATCATCGATGAACCTTTGGCGATCTGGTTGGCAGAGCACGATTACTTCTATATTATGCATCGCTTCCAGCCGGAACGCCGGATGGATTTTGTTCGCGATATGAAAAAGCGCGGCTTAATCGCTTCAATCAGTGTCGGCGTCAAGGATGACGAGTTCGATTTTATCGAAGCACTGGCTGCTAATGAGCTGACTCCTGACTATATCACCATTGATATTGCGCACGGTTATGCTCAGGTGGTCATTGACATGATTCAACATATCAAACATTATTTGCCAAATGCCTTTGTGATTGCCGGTAATGTCGGCACCCCAGAAGCTGTCCGGGAACTTGAAAACGCTGGTGCCGATGCTACCAAAGTCGGCATCGGTCCTGGCAAGGTCTGCATCACCAAATTAAAAACCGGTTTTGGTACGGGCGGCTGGCAATTAGCTGCTGTTCGTTGGTGCGCCAAAGCAGCCCGTAAACCCATCATTGCTGATGGCGGCATTCGCAATAATGGTGACATCGCCAAGTCAATCCGCTTTGGCGCCACCATGTGCATGATTGGTTCCCTTTTTGCTGGCCATGAAGAAACACCTGGCAAGCACGTCAACATTGACGGCAAGGAATATCAGGAATATTACGGTTCAGCGTCCGAGTATCAAAAGGGCACCCACCACAACGTTGAAGGCAAAAAGATCTTGTTACCTGTCAAAGGCAAGATTGGTGACACGTTAAAGGAAATGCAAGAAGACTTGCAGTCAGCTGTCTCCTACGCCGGTGGCCGCGATCTCGAGTCCTTGACCAAGGTCGATTATGTCATTGTTAAAAACTCGATTTTCAATGGCGATCAATATTAAACGCTTATTTTTTGTAAGTGTTGCGAGCGGCTTAAGGCTGTGCTATGCTATGTGGGTTGAACTGTTCGAACAGACACGTCGTTAAAAAACGTTAAATACAAACCACAAATAAGGAGTGATTGCATACATGGCTAAAAAGTCAAAGATTGCCAAGGAAAAGAAGATCGAAGCAACGATTGCTAAATATGCCCCGTTGCGTGCCAAGTACAAGGCTGAGCATAATTACGCTGCCTTGCAAGCTTTACCGCGGAATGCCTCACCCGTTCGCGCGCACAGTCGCGATGAACTTGATGGTCGGCCGCATGCGTACATGCGCAAATTCAAAATGTCTCGTTTGAATTTCCGTGATCTAGCGCATAAGGGTCAAATTCCAGGTGTTCGTAAGGCATCATGGTAAAAAAAGAAGATTTCAGGCTGATAGATCGCCTGAAATCTTCTTTTTTGTTGACCGTAAGCAGAAGCGGTTAGAAACTGGCGCATAACTGATCCAAGAACTCGTTGTCACACTTAATTGGCTTGCGTGATGTAAGTTAGTGTCGTCCCAACCTTAAATGTTGGTCGATGGGTCGGTTTTAAATAAATTGCGTTTTGCATCGGCTTGTCTGCTGGTACAGCTTGGAACAACAGGGTAACGTGCCCAATCGCCTTCAGGTTACTGTTAGCAAGTTGACCGACATAAGTCATCTCAAACGTCTCATCATCGATTGTTAATTGGTCGCCTTCCTTGATAACCAGTTTTTCCAAAGCTGACTTGTCAGCGAACTGCTGGATCACCGCGACGTCGCGTAGTGCGTCTGTTGCTTGCGGTCCAAAGAGAATAATCATCGGATCCTTGGAACTCAATGCATCCTTACCAATAGCTGTTACTGTTGCTGTCAATTGCATGGTCGTGCCTCCGTTTGCCTGTCATTTTTAATATCATAAGTGTTTGTTATCTGAGCTTCGCTGCCAACATAAATGCGATCTCGTTAAGGCCCATGATGGCGCTGAGTTATGGGCTGTGGCAAATCGTTTGATTAAAGGTCTGAAAATTCCTTTAATGATAGCTTTATTGGCCAGCTATTTTCATTAAACGTTGACTCACGCTTTATATCATAGCATAAGCATCAGCCAAACATGCTATACTCAAATCAAATTCGAAAGGAGCAACTTGAACATGAAGCAAAGACTCTTGTTAGGCGGTTATACGCGTCACGGCGGTGCAGGCGTTTATGCCGGTACATTTGATAATGACGAAACGCATTTGCCGACCCCTGCCCCATTCATTACTGATTTGGGTTCACCGACCTACTTAGCCGTATCTGATGACAATATTTTATATGCGGTAGACGCAGAAGGTGATCAAGGCGGTGTCGCGGCTTATGACCTAAATGTTGATCCACCGCGCTTGATCAACAAGGTACTGCAGGCAGGTTCATCCCCGGCGCATATCTCGATTGATGCGAATCGTCAGCTGGTTTATGCCAGCAATTACCACGAAGGCCGAATCAATGTCTATCGCATTAAAAATGATCATGGTTTGGCTTTAACGGATGAAGTGAAGCATACCGGTAACGGTCCGCGACCGGAACAAGATAGTGCCCATGTTCATTTTGCTGCTGTCACCCCTGACTTTCAGCGACTAGCGGTCGTTGATCTGGGTAATGACACCTTAACAACCTATGCAGTCAGCGATGCCGGCAAACTCAGCGATCCGGTTATTTTTCACACCGAACCTGGCTTTGGCCCTCGCCATTTGGCTTTTAACCACAACAACCCGATTGCCTATTTACTAGGTGAGCTTTCAAGTCAGGTTAGCATCCTAAATTATGATGCGGCAACTGGTCAATTCAAACTCATTGCAACGTTGCCGACCATTCCAGAAGATTACACCGATCACAATGGTGCTGCTGCGATTCGACTGAGCAGTGATCAACGCTTCCTTTATGTATCCAACCGCGGTCATAATAGTATCACCGTTTTTGCCGTCAGTCCGGATGGCCGAAATCTGTCAGAATTGCAACAAATCAGTACGGCAGGCGATTTTCCTCGTGATTTCAATTTCGATCTCACTGAACACTTTATTCTCGTGGTCAACCAAAACAGTAGTAATGGCACACTCTATAGTCGCGATGCCAAAACGGGACTCTTGACCGAAATTCAACGTGATATTCCGACGCCAGAAGCCGTTAACGTTTTATTTTTATCGGCTAAGTAAGTTAAACCGTTTGTCTTATGTTTAACTATCGATACAACTTTTTATTGGCTCAGCCCCAAGACCTGTTTTGCTTGGTGGTTGGGCTTTTTTTACATCCCAAAAAAGTTGCTGAATTACGTAAGATGACTATAAATTCCGAGTTGAACGTGGCAAGCCTTGCAAAACCTTGTATACTGTTAACATTGAGAATTGGAGGGTTATTATGTTTGACATTATCAAGGCCGTGATCATCGGTATCGTTGAAGGGTTAACGGAGTTTCTGCCGATTAGTTCAACCGGCCATATTGATCTGGTAAACCACGTCATTAAATTATCGCAGAGTCAGGATTTCATTAATATGTTCGAGTACGTGATTCAGTTTGGCGCTATTCTCGCCGTCATATTGCTTTATTTCAATAAGCTGAATCCCTTTTCCAAGCCGACAGCCAAAGCCCGCAACGCAACTTGGCAACTGTGGGCAAAAGTTATCATTGCAGTTCTGCCGTCAGTCGTTGTTGGCCTCCCGCTTAACAACTGGATGGATGAACATTTACATACACCACTCGTAGTCGCAACAACCCTGATCATTTATGGGGTGCTGTTCATCATTCTAGAAAACTACCTCAAGAATAAAAACGCGCATATCACCACTCTGGCAGACATCACTTATCAAACGGCCTTACTGATTGGTCTTTTCCAAGTCTTGTCTATCGTTCCTGGTACATCACGATCTGGCGCCACAATTCTAGGCGCCTTACTAATCGGGACTTCTCGCTACGTTGCCACCGAATTTTCCTTCTTTCTGGCAATACCGACCATGGTTGGCGTGTCGATTCTTAAAATCGGCAAATACCTGTGGCAAGGCAACGGCTTCTCTGGTGAACAATGGGCTGTTTTGATGACAGGTTCCATTGTTTCTTTCCTCGTCGCCATCGTTGCCATCAAGTGGCTGTTGAAATTTGTTCAAACGCATGACTTCAAACCGTTTGGCTGGTACCGAATCGCTTTAGGTGCGATTGTCTTATTGGTCATGTTTATCTAAGCTAGTAAATGGAGGTCCGTCATGTTAAAAGAAATTGCAGTTGAAAATTATACATCGATTCCTAAAGCAATCGCGGCCGGGGCTGATCGGATTGAGCTCAATGACAATTTAGCGGTTGGTGGCACAACTGTGTCTAAGGGCGTTATGGCAGAGAGTACAAAATATGTTCATGAACATGGCCGTAGCCTCATCACCATGATTCGTCCACGTGGCGGTAACTTTGTTTATAACGATGTTGAATTAAAAATCATGGAAGCTGATCTTTTTGAGGCACAGGCGCTTGGCGTGGATGGCGTTGCCTTTGGTGCTTTGACACCAGATGGCGCAATTGATGAAGACGCGATGACCAGCCTCATTGCTGCCAGTGCTGGCATGACCGTTGTTTTCCACATGGCTTTCGATGCCATTCCAGAAACCAAGCAGTTTGCCGCAATTGATTGGTTGGCCGATCACGATGTCGAGCGTATCTTGACCCACGGCGGTCCTTTGACCACCCCCATCACCGACACTTTGCCACGCCTGCAAGCCATCATCAACTATGCAGGTGATAAAATCAGCATCTTGCCAGGCGGCGGGATCACCAGTCAAAACGCTGCTTCAATCGGTGAGACATTAGGTGTGAAAGCTTTACATGGTACAAAACTAATCGCGTTCTAATGAACCACGCCACGGAAAGGCTAGTTATGCGGGCAACCGCTTGAATAACTAGCCTTTTTTGCTGCCATACGCTTGACGAGCGACAACCAGGGCTTTCTTTTTCCATAACGCGCGGTATGATATTCAAAGGGAAAGATGAAATGAGGGTTATGTAACATGCGAAAATTCGTCATCGGTTTACTTGCTTTTATTGGTTTTCTAACTTTGTCCGGCTGTCAAAAAACAGCCAGTCCAACTTACTTGAAAACCCCATACACACAAAATGAATTTGTCATGGGCACCACTTGTACTTTGACAATTTATGATAAAGGTAAAAAATCCGCCTTAAAAGACGGATTTGCCATGATTCATCACGTCGACGCCGAGGCAACGTTAACCCGCGGCGGTTCGGTTTTGGATAAGATCAACGATAATGCCGGAATCAAGCCGGTCAAAGTGCCTAAAGATTTTATGCCCTTACTTGAAAAAGCCTACTACTTTTCAAAAAACTCGAATGGCAGTTTCGACATGGCCATTGGAGCCGTCACCAATCTGTGGCAAATTGGCCTGCCTGGCGCGCGCGTCCCGGCACAAAGTGAGATCGACAAGGCCTTGCCACTGGTCAACTGGCGCGATGTCAAACTCGATACCAAAAATAATACCGCCTATCTGACCAAAAAAGGGATGCGGCTTGATTTTGGCGGGATTGCCAAGGGCTGGGTTGCTGACAAAGTGAAGGCCGTGCTCGCCAAAGATGGCGTCACAGCAGCGATTATTGATCTTGGCGGTAATGTCGTTGTCATGGGTCACTCACCGCTTGGTACCAATCGCGATTGGCATGTTGGGATTCAAGACCCGACCGCGCCGCGTGGCACTGCAGTGGGTACGATTCCTGAAAGCAACGAATCCATTGTGACAGCTGGCACCTATGAGCAATACCTAATCTCCAATGGCCATAAATACATTTATCTTTTCGATCCTCAGACTGGCTATCCCTATGACAACAACTTGGCCTCAGTCACGATTGTCTCGAAAAATAGTGTTGATGGCGATGCCTTATCCAATGCTGCCTTTGATAAGGGATTAAAAGGCGGTCTGCAATACATGAATGCCAAAAACAGCGATCATATTCAAGCAATTTTCATTACCAATGACAAGAAGATCTATTTAACCAATGGCCTCAAAAAACAATTCAAGTTTGATGCCGATTCAGGTTATCACAAAGGCAACTTCTAGTTCGCTTGAAGCCGCTAATTATGTTCCTGAATCATAGTATGTTAAAAGCCAGTTCCTAATTTTCGGGAACTGGCTTTTGTCATACCTTGTTTAAACTTGTGCGGCGGCTCAATCTTGTTGCGATAATCTCAACTTCGCCGCTAACGTTGCCATATCAGCCGGAAGTGGTGCATGTAAATCAATCAGTTTATGCTTCAACGGCTGCCAGAAACGCAAATGGGCACAATGAAGTGCTTGTCGATTAAAGCCGTGCGTATCAGGACTGTATAAGCCATCACCATACAACGCATGACCAATCGCGGCAAAATGAACCCGAATTTGATGAGTCCGCCCGGTATGCAACGTGACAAGCATCATGGCCCCAGCCGTATTTTGGTCAAGTGTTCGATACTCCGTGACAGAAGCTTTGCCAGTATCGGTTACAACACGACGCATATAAAAGCCGTCACTAACGCCAATGGGCAATACGATCCAACCATGAGTTGCTAAAGGTGTTTGTGCGGTTACAATTGCCACATACTGTTTGACAAAGTCTTGACTGTGCAATTGCTGATCCAACAAGCTGTGCGCCAACCCATGCTTGGCAAAGACCATCAACCCGCTGGTATCGCGATCCAACCGTGTCACCACATGAACGGCCTGACTTTCAGCTTTGGTTTTAATTAAATAAGCCTTGACCATATTCGCCATGCTATTATTTTGGCGCCCAACCGCTGGAATAGATGCCACCCCGGCCGGTTTATTCACTATCAGATAATCGTCATCCTCGTAACTGATGGCCAAATCATGCGAATAAGGCACCACACTGTCTGCCGCGTGCTCAGGTGCTGTCTGTACCAAAATTCTGTCCCCCGAGCGCACCGGATAAGCGGTATGCCGTTGCCGTTTGTTGACAAAAACAAATCCGCCTTGATAACGAAGTTTCTTAAGCTGTGCACGGGAAAAACCCTGTTGTTTTAAAAAAGCCGCCAATTTCAGCGGCGGTCCCTCATACTGCCATTCAAATCGCATCAGTGTTTGGCTCCGATAAAGGCGTCTTCAACACGATCCCAAAAATGCATATGCCGGTAGCGTGCAAAATGAATCCGTTCTTTCGCAATTTTATACCGAATTTGTTTGATTGTTGGTGGATTGATGACGAACTGATCCACAGTCATGACGTAATCATCGCGACCTGTCGGCTCCAATGTCACCCACTCGTCTGGTGCCGTGATAATCGGCGAACTGAGGGTACGAAAAACCCGATTATTAATGGACGCAATTTCGGTCATTTGCAACGCATCCAATCGCGGATGAATCACAGCACCGCCGTTAGACTTACTGTAAGCTGTGGATCCAGTTGGCGTCGACACACACAAACCATCCCCGCGGAAGCTCTCAAAGAAATCGCCTTTGATATAGACTTCCGTCCGCATAGTACCGTTTAAACGCTTCAAGGTTGACTCATTCAATGCTAGATAATGAGCACTGGTCGCGTCAGCATAAGTCGCCTGAACATCCAAAAGTGGGTAGCTAACGCTTTGTCCAGAGTCTTCTTTTAAGGCGATAACTAAATCTTCAATTTCAAAATCCCGCCAGTCTGTGTAAAAACCCAAATGGCCTGTATGCACACCGATGAAGCGAATTGAGTTTAACTGATCCGCATAGCGATGAAAGGCCGAAAGGAGCGTACCATCACCACCGATGGTAACGACCACCTCGGGATGCCGCTCATCAAGCTCAAAGTGACCGCTCTTCAAAAGCTTCGTCAGCTTTTGCGCAGCCGTGATTGAGGCAGGTATGCTATTATGGAAAACTGTCACACGCATCTTACTCATCCTTTTTATCGTCATGGTGATCCTTTGTTTTCGAATGTGGCTGCTGCCCTTTACCATAAACAAACAGATGCTGGGCTTCTTGAATTTCTTCACGAATATCTGACATCTCTTTATCCAACATAAAGGAAGCCTCCGCTGCCCGCTTGAGCCGCGCCTTCAAAGTATCCGGAAATTCGCCATTATATTTGTAATTCAGGCTGTGCTCAATCGTTGCCCAGAAGTTCATGGACATGGTTCGAATCTGGACTTCCGCCAAAATCTTTTTTTCACCATGGATGAGTTGCACTGGATATTCAATCACCACATGGTAACTGCGGTAACCAGAAGGCTTCACGTTGGTCACGTAATCGCGTTCTTCCACGATGTTCATGTCTGTGCGTTGACGAAGGAGTGCCACGACTTGATAAATGTCTTCAACAAACTGACACATGATTCGCAGACCAGCAATGTCCTGCATATCCTGTTCCAAAAGTTCGTCACTGATAAAACGCCGACTTTGTTTTTCAATAATCGAACTGACCGGTTTAACCCGCCCCGTCACAAATTCGATGGGTGTGTGTTCATTGGCCTGTTGAAATTGTTTACGCATACCGCGAAATTTAATTTTCAATTCCCCGACTGCTTGTTCATACGGCATTAAGAAACTATCCCAGTCCCTTTGCATTGCTGGCCCTCCCATACTAAACTACTGATGATACGTTGCGTGAGGCTTGGCCGACAAACGACGGCTATATTCCAGCCAGACTGGTTAAGAAGTACGGCAACCCGTAGCTTTCTTGCCAGCCAAGTCACTCACGACCACCATTCTATCATATTTTTGTCTCGTCACCGTTGCCCTTTGTCTTTGGAGGCAGTTCATGTCAATTTCTCGCGAACAGGAATTTAAAACAACTTTAACAAAGACTGATTTTCTAGCGATTCTCAATCAGTTTGATTTTGAGCCGGGCTTCAGTCAAATGAATACCTATTACGATACACCGACTGGCGCCGTCAAAAAGGCAGGCCTAGGCTTGCGCATTCGTCAGTTTAAAGATCGTGCGGAACAAACCTTAAAAGTTCCTAATAAGAATCAACATCGTGATTTGGAAGAAATTACCGATCCGCTGACTTCAGTTGAAGCCCGCTCCTTGATTGACCAAGGGCAACTTAAAACCGGTCAAGTCACAACGGCACTAGCAGCCCGTGAAATTGACCCCGCAGCGGTTCATCCGCAAACCCAAGCAAAAACGACCCGCCGTGTAGCGCATCTTAAAGCAGGTTTGTTGACACTCGATCAGACTTTTTACATGGACAACACCTCTGATTTTGAGTTGGAAATGGAGTACCATGACCTGCCACAAGCTCAAGTTTTCTACGATACTTTGTTGCACCAATTCAACATTGAAAAACGGCCGGTTATCAACAAAGTTCAGCGCGCATTCATGCATGTGCACGATTCACAAGCTGATTAATTGTACCCTGCTCATTTTCTGATAAAGTAAATGTAAGAATTTGTTGTTGGCGAATTGGAGGCCGTTAACGTGATAGAAATTTTCCTTTTTTTCAATCCAATCGGGAGCGTCTGTCTGGGTACTGAACAGAAATTACTCAGACAATTGGATAAATTCCAGCAGGAAGTGCGCGTCCACTTCGTTCCCGTTCTTAATTTAGATATCATGGAACAATTTATGAAACGTGAGCAACTGAGCGTAGGTAATCTTGCTAAACGCAACCAGCTGCTCCGTGCAGCTTACAACCTTGCGTTGGATTATAAGGCTGCACAATATCAAGGCAACAAAAAAGCACGGATGCTCTTGTTGCGGCTACAACAACACGCACCTCTGGTTCAATACCAATATGATGCGGCCTTTGTGGCAAAGATGCTCGACAAATGTAAGCTGGATCAGGAAATGTTTTATGAAGATCGTCAGCGTTCCGAAGTTAAAATGGGCTTTGACTCCGATCAACGAACTGCTAACCAAATGGGTATCACTCAAACGCCTTCCCTTGTCATTGTTGACACCGATCGCAAAGTAGATGACGGCCATGCTGTTTTGATCGAACAAATCGGTGACCCAGCACTCATCCCACATCTTTGCGATCTCATACGAACAGATCCCGCCGGTTTCTTCACCGAACGGCCAGAAAACATGGGGAGTAACTTTAGAATTTTTTAGAGCGTGAACAGACTCGGCTAGAAACCGGCCTATCAGTGGCCTGAAGTGATGACCGGTCTTCAGGCATTGTATTCAGCGTCCTTACATGCCGGTTTCTGGGTCTACAAACACGTTTCCATAAGCGCACAAACCGTCACATTTTCCCACCTTGCGAATCATGATAAGCAATCAGCCTCATCAGACTTTGCCTTAAGCAAAGTCTTTTTTCATGGCCAATTTTCGCTCAAGATCGGCAAACCAAACAGGCAAACGCTGCCACTGATAACGACAACCATCTTCCTGAACAACGAAGCCTTCTGCCAGCAACACTTGCAGCCAGTGGGCACCCATCATTTTCCCGAGCGTGCCAGCTGGCAACAAAGGCGTCCAGATATTCGGCAGGGCCGCTTGCCAAAATTGACGGTTGGCAGTCGCGGTAAAAGGCTGTCCTTCAAAGATCAACAGCCATTTGAGTCGCAGTTGGAGTTCCGGAATACCAAAATGCCGTAACACATGGGGCCGACTGTGAACGAACCATGGGGAGCCATTCAAATTGCGGCCCTGTTGATAAGCAGCTGCTTGCAGCGTCATCCACGGTTGCACCCGCTTTTGTAAACTGATGGCAATCTGCCGAATTTGTCGTTGCGGATAAGTCGATTCTGCCTGCCAAGTTTGAGTTGGCGGATCATCATGCTGAAAGCGCGTTAGCCAACGGCCTTCATTTCCAAACTGAATCCGTACCAACTCACCAACCGTTGTCTGTAAATGCCACAAAGTTAGCCGATGATCTTCGATGCTCAAAAACTTTCGTGCTTGTATCTTGCCTTCAGGATGCCAGTATCGATGACCCAATACCCATGTCACTTGCCAACCACGCGCATGATACATCATTGTCCGTTTTTGCAGATCTGGCACGCTTAGCGGGCTTGCTTGAAATTCCAATACCCTCGGCGGTTTACTTGCAACCAAAAGATCTGCGCGCTGGCGAATGGTTGCATCATAGTATTCCAACGTTGCCTGTTCGCCATGCTGTTTGAGCCAAGACGCCAACCACCATTTGCCAGTTAGGTGCTCTATACTCTCTGGTTCACCCTCACCCATTGGTTGACTTCGGTGAGCAAAATGGGCAGGCATTACGGTTCCGTTTTTGATGCGAACGACCTGCTTGCAAATAGGACAGTGAAAGGTTTGGTGTGTTAAATTGGCCGCCTGGGCATGACTTGTCAATGTGACACGTTGATTGTTTTTATCTAGGGCTACAAACATACGATTCACCTCATCAAAACATTACGCACCGCCACCAAAAAGCCCTGCTGCTACTGGCAATTACCAGCAACAACAAGGCCTAAGTCGAATCGTTTAAAAATGAGACGCGTTAGTTCTTAAAGCTATGGATCGGGGCTGGGATACGACCACCACGATTAATAAACTGCTGCGCATCGCCATCGTTAATTGCCATGATCGGCGCAGTACCGAAAATACCGCCGAATTCAACGGTATCCCCCACCTGCTTACCAGGAACTGGAATCACTCTGACTGCCGTCGTCTTGTTGTTAATCATCCCGATAGCAGCCTCGTCGGCGATCATGCCGCTAATCGTGGCGTCAGGAGTGTCGCCAGGCACCGCAACCATATCCAAGCCAACCGAACAAACCGCCGTCATCGCTTCTAGTTTTTCCAGACTGATTTGACCCTTGGCCGCTGCGGTGATCATATTAGCATCCTCAGAAACCGGAATGAAGGCACCTGATAATCCGCCGACACGTTCAGCCGCCATGATGCCGCCTTTTTTGACTGCATCGTTTAGCAACGCCAACGCTGCCGTTGTGCCTGGTGTGCCAACATGACTGAGTCCCATTGTTTCCAGAATTTGCGCCACTGAGTCACCTTTTGCCGGTGTTGGTGCCAAACTGAGGTCAACAATGTTAAACGGTACATCAAGGCGATCCGCAGCAACTTTACCGACAAATTGGCCCATCCGTGACACTTTAAAGGCGGTTTGTTTAATCGTTTCACAGATCTCTTCAAAACTTGCCGCCGGTTTGGCCGCGATCGCCCGTTCTACAACCCCGGGACCGGAAACACCTGTGTTGATGGCAACATCACCTTCTGAAATCCCCCAAAAAGCACCTGCCATAAACGGATTGTCTTCAACAGCATTGCAGAATACCACCAGTTTCATCGCATTCTGCGGCTTGCGCATGGCAACCTCTTTGACGATCGTGCCCATCAACTTAACAGCGTCCATGTTCAAACCGCTGCGTGTACTGCCGATGTTCACGGACGCACAAACGCGTTCCGTGGTGTCTAACACCTCCGGCAAACTCTTCATCAATGCAGTTTCTGCTGGCGTACTACCGTTTTGAACGAGAGCGGTATAGCCCCCAATTAAATCCACACCTAAATCTTTTGCAGCTCGATCCATCGCTTGGGCAATCGGGCGAAAATCGAGGTTTTGATCCGCGCCAGCTAGCAAGCTGACCGGGGTCACGCTAATACGTTTGTTGACAATTGGAATTCCGTATTCGTCGCTAATGGCGTCAGCTACCGGCACCAGATTGGCAGCTTTTGCCATAATTTTGGCATATACTTTGTCGGCTGTGGTTTGCAGGTCACCAGTTACACAATCCAACAAGGAAATCCCCATGGTAATCGTTCGGATATCCAGATTCTCTTCACTGATCATTTCAATGGTTTCTTTAATTTGTTGAGTTTCCATCACTGGCTCCTTTAGCTCTGATAAGTACGATTGCCGATCCAACGCATATTAAAGCCGATGCATGGCATCAAAAATCTCTTGACGGGCTACTTTGATCTCAACGCCAATTTGATCACCCAAGGTCGCCAATTGACTTTTTACCGTATTGAAATTGCCATTATCTGGAATTTTAGCTAGCAGCATCATCGTAAATGCACCTTGCATGATAGTCTGTGAAACATCCAAAATATTAACATCTAAATCTGCTAAAGCAGTGGTTACTTGTGCGATGATCCCAACTTTGTCGGTACCGATAACCGTTACGATTACTTGCATAGGTGTATATGTCCTCTCTCTAAACGCTATCGTGGTCAAATGTGGCTTTATTTTACCATAATCCCGCTCTCGGTCAGTAACGTTTTTAAGTCACCAACAAGTTAATCATCAAAAAAATTTTTTGACAACCACTCAAAATGACCTGCTGGTGTTACGTTGATCAATGGTAAACTAGGTACGGAGGCAGAAAATGAAAGCAGTCAAATATGTAGCAGCGTTATTTTTAATGCTGATCTTTGCAATCGTCTTGGGGCAAATTCACCCTAATCGTGATCGCCCACTCACCAATAGTTCACAGGCAACCATTTGGGTGCTCAGCGATACCCACTTTATTGCCCCAAGTCTACATGATGAAAAGACTGCTTATACCCAAATCAAACGTTCTGCAGCAGGAAAAGATATGGACTATCAGCCCGTTGCTATCAATGCTTTGGTTCAAAACGCCTTAAAAGCCCGCCCGACAGCCCTCGTCATCACCGGTGATGTCACGTTCAACGGCGAAAAAGCCAGTGCCGAAAGTATCATGCGCCGCCTACAACCACTTGTTGCCAATGGTACGAAGGTGTTGATCATCCCTGGCAATCATGATATTTACGATGGTTGGGCACGAGCCTACAAGGGCAAACGACAACTACTGACAGAACAAATCAGCCCTAGCGATTGGCGCAATATTTTTCATACCAGTTATGAGCAGGCAGTTGCGCAGGATCCGAATAGTTTGAGCTATCGCGTCAACCTTAACCGCAATTATCAATTGCTGATGCTGGACAGCAATATTTATACGATCGAACCTTCCAATCGCCCCCCGAACACTGGTGGTAAGCTCACACCGCAGACCATGAAATGGGTTCGCCAGCAATTAGCTGCTGGTCAAAAGGCCCATCGCAAGTCGATTGTTTTCATGCACCACAATCTATATGCCCACAATGAAGCGGTGAATCAAGGATTTGTTTTGGACAACAGCGATCAACTCAAAACGTTGCTGAAAGCTTACCATGTTCCGTTGCTTTTTTCCGGACACATCCATGCGCAAGACATCAGCCGCGATCCGGATGGGCAATGTCCAACGATTGAAGTTGTCAGCGGCGCATTTTCGATCAGCCCTGCCAGTTATGGGGTGGTGACGTTCACGCCTAACCGAATCACCTATCAAAAGCATGCGACTGATCCCACACCTTACTTAACCGCCAAGCAACGAAAAAATCCTGATCTGCTACATTATCAACGGTATCTGAAGCAACTCTTTCTCCAAGATGGCGAAGGCCTTGCATATGGGGATCTCATGGATAATGGCGTGACGAATCAGCATGATTTGGATGCTGCCGCAAAACTGATGGGTGTCTTGAACTGGCGCTTTTTCACAGGCGATGATCATCCCGATAAAGCTGAACTCAAGCGATTAAAAGCCGATCCGGGTTGGGCCGTTTTGGAACGCTCACCAATGCTGCGGCGATATCTTAAAGAAATCGTACAGGATCATAATATGAATGATAATCATTTAATCATCAATCACCCTTAGTGACTGTTAACTAAGACTACTCACAAAAAAACACCCTGCCATCAGCAAGCGTCGCTGTCTCAGCACCAAACCTTGTATGTTTGGTAATGAGTCAACCTGCCTTGCGTTAACAGGGTGTTTTTTTCTGTTTCAATTAAAGTTGCGGCTGAGCCAAGTGCTCAGTTAAACGCTGAATCGCCTCGGCAACAAGTTTGGGGTCGGTGGCTAAGTTCAAGCGAATATACGTAGCTGTTTTTGGGGAAAACCATGCGCCGTAATCAACTGCCAGTCCGCAAACATCTTCAACAAATGATTTAATTTTGGCTGGCGCAACATAGGCACCAATATCCACATAGGCAAGATAGGTGCCCTGCAAGTCCGCAACTGTAGCCTTCGGAGCGCTCTGCTTCAGACCGGTTAGCAACTGTTGGTAGTTATATCGGACAACTTGAAGCACCTTGTCTAACCACGCGCCACCGTGACGATAAGCTGCCTCACCGGCGACCTGTCCCAAAAGGCTGGTATCTACTGGATGCAACTGTTTGATGAAATCATCATAAGCTGTGCGCAACTTTTCATTCGGAATAATAATATGCGAATTCAGTAAAGCCGCAAGATTAAAGGTCTTCGACGGTGCATTCAGGACGACAAGCCGACTGCGCGCCGGACCCTCAGCTACTTGCAAAGCAGAGGTGAATTTTGGCCCACTAACTTCCAAATCGCCGTGAATCTCATCAGATACCACCGTGACATCATGGTGACTCGTGATCGCAAAAAGCCGTTCCAGTTCTTCACGGGTCCAAACTCGGCCGACCGGATTATGTGGCGAGCAAAAAATCATGGCTTTAATGTTTTGCGTCGCCAGCGTTTTCTCCAATTGATCAAAATCTATCCGCCAGCCATCAGCAGTTAATTGAAGATCAACCGAGACCACTTTGCGACCAAGATCCTTAATCGCATTCATGAAGGGATAATAGACAGGCTGCATGATTAAAACTGGATCGCCGGGTTCGGTCAGCCAATTGACCATGGCATACAGCGATTTAACCAAACCGACACCAAAACGCATCCATTCCGGCTGCACCGTCACGCCATGGCGAGTCTTTTCCCAATCAATGAAGGCATCATAGTAGGATTGTGGCCGAATGGAATAGCCAAAAGTTCCTTCTTGAATGCGAGCGGTTAAGGCGTCAATCACCGCCTGAGGTGCTTTAAATTCGGTATCGGCAATCCACATCGGCAGGAGATCCGTGCGGCCAAATTCACCTGCCAAACCATCCCACTTCACGGCGTTACTATTGCGCCGATCAACCAAATGTGTTTCAACAAAAGCCGCTACATCAGCTGGCAATTCTTCCATCAATCATCCCTGCTTTCTTACTTTTGATGTCATTGTACGCATCACATGCATGAGTGTCCAGAGCGTGAGCAGGCCCGGTTAGAAACCGGAGCATAAGTGGCCTCGGACATAAATGGCTGGATTTTGGCCATTTATGTCCGAGGTCCTTATGTGCAGGTTTCTGGGCCTGCGAACGCGTTTAAAACAGAGCGTGAACCAGCCCGGGAGAGACCGGAGTGTAAGCGGCCTTGGGTGTAATGGCCGGACTTTGGTCATTGCACCCAAGGTCCTTACACGCAGGTCTCTGGGCTGGCGAACGCGTTTAAAACAGAGCGTGAACCAGCCCGGGAGAGACCGGAGTGTAAGCGGCCTTGGGTGTGATGGCCGGGCTTTGGTCATTGCACCCAAGGTCCTTACACGCAGGTCTCTGGGCTGGCAAACGCGTTTAAAACAGAGCGTGAACCAGCCCCACGTGCAACTGACAAAAGTTAGCCAAGAAGCTTCTCCACTGCTGGTTCAATCGCTTCTGGTTTTGTTTTTGGTGCAAAGCGGGCGACAACTTGACCATCACGATCAACCAAAAACTTCGTAAAGTTCCATTTGATGGACTTGCCTAGTTCACCAGGGGCTTGGGTTTTAAGGTATTGAAACAGCGGAGCTGCTTCTTTGCCATTCACCTTAATCAAATCATGCATTGGAAAACTCACACCGTATTTCAACCGGCAAGCCTCGGCCGCCGCATGACCATCAGCCAGTTCCTGTTTAAATTGATCAGAAGGAAAACCTAGCACTACCAAACCTTGATCCTTGAACTTGTCATACAATTTCTCCAAACCATCAAACTGAGGCGCGAAGCCGCATTTAGTGGCAGTGTTCACGATCAACATTGGTCGACCCTTGTATTTGCTCAAAGCATATTGCGAACCATCTTCTAATGTGACCTCATAATCATAAATTGACATTGGTTAGCCTCCATTTCTTGGTAAAAGCTTACGCCTCATCCTACCATTTTTTGAACAGTTATCAGTAAAAACGCCACTCATTGCCATGACCGGTGCCTAATCAACATGCTCAAAGGCCGCCAGCCTTGTCTTTTTCTTTGCCGCAAACGCCATGAGTTTCTGCCACTGAACAAATGTGCTCGTATCAGTGAATCGCAAAGCATTGTCATAGGCAGCCGCGCTAAACTGGGCCAGCTTAGTTGAATCATTCAATAACCCAATGATCGCATTTGCTAAACCATCAATGTCACCATTTTGCGTCAAAAGCCCGCTTTTACCGTTGGCCAAAATATCGGCTGGCCCATAGTGAATGTCATTTGCGATCATCGGTAATCCGTGTGCCTGTGCTTCGATCAAGGTTAGCGGAAATCCTTCGGCACTGGAAGGCAACAGTCCTAACTGTGCGCGATTATAGACGGCCGCTATGTCGCGAGTATAACCCTTAAAGAAAACGTGATCCGCGAGATGCAGCTTTTCAACCAGAGCATGTAGTTTCGGCGCCATGTCACCATTGGCATAACCCCAGAGTTCAAGTTTAGCATCCGGAATGGCCTTCACAACTTGGGCAAATGCCCGAATTGAACTTGCTTGCTGTTTTTCCGGTGCCAATCGTGCAACATGCACCACCAGATGTTGTTCGCGTTGTGAAAACGGGAGGCGATTAGCCGCTACATCTGCCGCCTTAACAAAAGCAACTCGAATCGTGAAAATCGGCGTGGCTGTGCCAAACCGGGCAGCCATATCCTGCGCCTGCTGCGGTGTCGGCACAATCACAGCGTCCCAGCGATTCAAATGGGTCAAGGCACTAGCATAAAAATTGTTCAGCTTCGCATGCAGCACGTCCTTATTCCCGGCAACATGGTTATTATGCAGATGCAAAACTTTGAGCGCCGGTGTCGTCATGTGCAACAAGCCCCAGCCAGTTTCCGTCGTCCGATCGCACACGAAGACATTATAGCCGCCATCTACCTGATTCAGGTGATCATAGAAGAACCTTGTCAAATCATGAAGCCCATCAAATAGATAATCCACACCATGAAAATCAACCAATTTCCATGAAAATTTTTCTTGCTGGCTATGATTTAAATAATGCAGTTTTTCAAGCCGCGTGCGACCATGACGATCCAAATAGTGTTCTTGGAAAATTTTGCCGCCTTGATCAAAATACTGATCCAAACAATGGTTGCCTCGCGTGTCCCACCAACTCATTTTGATCGTTCGGCCGGTCACATCAAAGTATTGAACATTGCTAACCTCTTGCTCACGCCCCGCCTTTTCGCGCAAATAAACAATTCGAATGACTCGGGAACCGCGGCTGAAGATCACCTGGCGTCCTTCACGCCGGCGGGTCACGCCCGCAGTCGGCTGGCAAACGTCTGCAACCGTTACCTGCTGCCACGGTGTGCTCAGCAGGTCACAAAAGTAATCAAACAGATTGATAAAATCAGTATCGTCAATGCCTGCATCTTTCAAAACATCGTGTAGATCTAAAGCAAATTGCCGGGTAACAATCTTTGCTGGCGTCTGGTTCGCTTTGAAAAGCTGCAACCGCTGAATTTCCGCGCCTTCAATACCAGACTTGGCATAGGCCATTTGATCATTTAAAAAATAATACATCCTGAACCTCCTTGCCGTTTTGTCGGGTTAACTGTCCAGTCCAAGAAATGCTTGCCAGCGGGCGTAGACTTTTTCAGGCGCTAGCTGCTTTTGCGCCAGTGCTCTGGCATGATCGCCGAATTGTTGTGACTGCTCTGGCCGCTTTAGCAGTCTCACAATCGCTTCAGCAAGGTCATTGACGCGTCCTTGCTTGATAAGATAACCGGTTTTCTGATCAATCACACAGGCACTAGGTCCATAGGAAAACCGATAACTCACCACTGGCAGTCCATGGGTTTGTGCTTCAACCAACGCCAACGGACCACCATCTGTCAAATTCGTATTGACCAACAAGGCATATTGCGGGTACTGATCAGCCAAAGATGACTGGTAACCCTTAAATGTCACTTGACTGCCAATCTCTAAACGATCCGCAAGCTGCCTCATCGCGGTTTGATATTGTTCATCACCGTAACCAAACAAATCAAGCGTCACGCCAGACACCTGCCGACTCGCCAAAGCGACTGCCCGAAGTAGCTGATCAAGTTGCTTATCAGGCGACAGCCGACCCACAAACAGGATTTTCTTGCTTGCAGCGGCGGCCGCCGAGCGCGCTGTCAAAGCCGGATCAAATGTCACCGCTGGAATCGCCGCCACCCGAACTTTCGGAAAACGATCATGAAGATCATGTTGCTGCTGAGGCGTTTGTACAATTAAGCCATCTACTTTTTGGGGATGCTGCAGCACAGGTTGAATAAAACCATCAAGTTCGCCTTGCCGCGGTTTGTCAGGTGTTAAAACATGATTAATGGGTATGTAAACAAACTTCTTTGCGGCTGCATGCATTGCCAGTAGCGGTTGAACGCCAATCCCCGGACGATCACTGATAAAAATCGTTGTTTCTGAATCTTCAGTCGCAAGTTGATCAAGAAAATAGCTAAACAACTCTCCCAATGTATCAAATTCATGATCTTCTTTAAGGGTTTGGCCTTTTAAAACAATCCGGCTGATCTGAATCTGACCAGCATGATCACCAACATAATAAATGTCGAGCACTGGTACACCTCGAAGATTATAGTAGCGTTCAAAGGCTAACAAGCCATCCTGTCCAAAATACTGAGTGGCCGATTTAAACCCTCGGGCGTCCCAAAGATCGCATTCCACAAGATTGCCTTGATCGTCCAAAAAGTTTTGATAATAAACATGGCCGACGGTTCCTGGAATATAACCGACCTGCCGTCGCAGCCGGTCGCCGTTCGTGACCTGACTTTGGTTAGCATCGACTGAAACTTCATCCATTGTCGGCAAATTGATCTCATCATTATGCACAGCTTTTTCCGGTCGGTCGGCGGGCACATGCTGAAAATAGTCGAACATGTTGCGCACATCCGTCTGAGCAACGCCAAGCTCGCGCAAGGTTTGGACACTCAAACGATCGTAATCACGCGTCAGAATCTTAACTGGTTGCTTAAATTGTTTGAACAAAGCCAGTCGTTTCAACGCAGCATGTTCAACACTTGAGTTCTTTGCAAGTAAGTATTCATCAAGAAAATAAATCATCCAGCGATCATCCCTTTCAACTATTGATCGTGCTTCATTTCAGGCCACATCATGTTTATACTCCTCATTCACCTTGCCGCTTGCTCAGTCGCCTCATGACGAATATAACACAGCTTCCAGACCTGATGACTTGCATCAAGGCATAAGTCATTGCTTGTTCACATTTTGCACACAAAAATAGCCCTCCTAACATCAATTAGGAAGGCTAAAACGTTGTTACACGGGCATTTCGATTTTTAACCGCCGTTAAAAATCACGAGAA